>JAKSCP010000538.1 GCA_022360535.1 Pseudomonadales bacterium
AACGCGACTAATCATGTGTTGTGAGGACTCATTGATCTTGCAACGAAGTCTCTCGTTAACGTCTGCCAGTTCCTGAGAGAGATTTGCCATCAGACAACCCTGGCAGAACTCTACTTCTTCAAAATGCTGAACATTGTCCTGAAAGAAGGTCTTCAGTTTTTGGTAAGGGCTAAGGTTCTGTTTGGCCAAAACCGCTTCCAACTGTTCAACATTTTGCTGGGCATAAAACTCCACAACCTGCAGGCCGAAATCTTCCTTGCTCTCGAAATAGTGATAGAAGGAGCCCTTCGGTATGCCCGCCTCCCGCAATATGTCATTGAGACCAACGCTATTGAAGCTGCTGTTGATAAACAGTTGTTGTCCAACTTCCAGCAGCATCTCGCGGCTCTGATTGAACTTTTCCTGGTCTCTGACTCGTGGCATGGAAAGAATAATAGACCAGTCTATTATTTATTGCAAGCACTTTTTCCTACCTCTAGAAGCACCTAAATATCTAGCCTTCCGAGAAATCGGCCATATTGGACAACCTACCCGATGTCGAATCTATCCCACTCTTTCCTGCGCACCAGGATTTCGAACAGCCATGTAACCATCTGCAAAAAGCCAGCGTCTAAGCCCAAAAGAGAGATGCAAATCTCCCTCAATCCAAGCGCCAGATCAGTACAGGGTAAAACGTAAAATCCATGCCTATTAGTGATACATCCAGTCAGGATGTGCAGCTGCAACCGAAGTCTCACGGCCGCCATTTTCTGATTGGATCGGTAGTAGTGGCAGTGCTTGTCGCTGTGGTTTGGTTGGTGCTGCCAACTATTCAGCGCTGGGCAGTAGCACAAGACTCTGTGTCCGCTGAACGCCTGCGCCTGGCAGAAGTCCAACGGGGCGATTTCGTCAGAGACATCTCGGTGCAAGGCAGAGTGGTGGCTGCGGTGAGTCCTACGCTGTATGCAACTCAGACGGGTACGGTCACTTTTACCGTTGAATCGGGAGATTCGGTCCAGGCCGGAGATATCCTGGCAGACATCGATAGCCCCGAAATTCAGAACCAGTTACTGCTAGAAGAAGCGCGACTTTCTTCTCTGGAAGTGGAACTGGATCGACAACGAATCACTACTCGCCAACAGCAGCTGGAGAATCAAAAGACCGAAGACTCCGCCTCAATCACTCTGAAAGCCGCCCAACGGGAGATGAATCGGGCGGAACTTGCCTACACCCAAGGGGCCCTGACAGAAGTTGATTACGTTAAAGCCCAGGACGATCTGCTTACCGCAGAGCTTCTGCACAAGCATTCCCTGATGGACAAGGAACTGGACAACGAGCGATTGGAATTTGAACTGCAAACACGTCAGCTTAGCGTAGAGCAGCAAGAGTTGTTGGTACAGGACCTGGAACGGCAGGTAACGGAACTTACCATTCGGTCTCCCGTTAACGGCATCGTCGGCAACTTGACGGTGGACCAGAAAACCAACGTTGCAAAGAACCAATCTATTCTTAGTGTTGTCGATCTATCTGCCTTCGAAGTCGAAGTACAGATCTCGGAGAGCTACGCGGATGACCTGGCAATAGGTATGCAGGCTGAAGTGCGTGCTGGCAATGAAACCTTTCCCGCCACCCTGGTCGCCGTTAGCCCGGAGATCATAGAGAACCAGGTTACCGGCCGCGTTCGCTTTGCCGGCGAAGTGCCTGATGGCTTGCGCCAGAACCAACGCTTATCCACTCGCATACTGCTGGAAGAGAAATTTGACGTGTTGATGGTTCAGCGCGGCCAGTTTTTTGATAGTGGCAATGGCAGGATCGCCTATCGGGTTGAAGACGGTATTGCTTATCGCACTCCAATTCTCACCGGTGCCACTAGTCTGAACAACATTGAGATTCTCGAAGGACTCGAAGCCGGCAACACCATCATCGTCTCCGCAACCGATCAATTTAATGGCGCCGAAACGGTGCTCATAAACAACTAAAGAGGCCATTACCCATGCTGCAAATGACCGACGTCTGTAAAGTGTTTCGCACGGAACTGGTAGAAACCCATGCTCTGAAGAACCTTTCACTAACCGTCAATGAGGGAGAGTTTGTCACCATTACCGGACCTTCCGGCTGCGGGAAGACAACTTTTCTGAACATTGCTGGCCTGCTTGAAACCATGACTTCTGGAGAGTATTTGCTGGATGGCGTCGACGTCTCCCAGCTCAGCGACTATCAAAGAGCCAAGTTACGTAACCAGAAAATCGGTTTCATCTTTCAAAGCTTCAATCTGATGCCGGACCTCAATTTGTTCGACAACATCGACGTGCCTCTGCGCTATCGCGGCATGAAAGCCAGTGAACGTAAGCAGCGTATCGATCGCGCGCTGGAATCGGTGGGGTTGTTGGCGCGCAAGAAGCACCTTCCCGCCCAACTTTCTGGCGGACAACAGCAGCGTGTCGCGATAGCCCGCGCCTTGGTGGGCGATCCGTTGTTCTTGTTAGCGGATGAGCCAACCGGAAATCTGGATTCCAATACCGCCAAGGGTGTCATGGAGCTGTTACAGGAAATTAATCAAGCTGGCACTACGATCATCATGGTGACCCATGATCAGGAACTCGCCAATCAGTCGCCACGTAACATTCACATACTCGATGGCAGCATAAGTGATGCCGGCGCAGCGCTGCGTAACCAGCCAACTTCAGCCGTCGATGCGGTTGCTTAACTGCGGAGAACCTGACTAATGTTTCTCTATTACCTACGGTTAAGCACCTTAAGTTACAAGCGCAATCCCATCCTAAGCTCCTTGATGGTATTGGCTGTGGCTATCGGTATTGGGGCTTACATGGTCATCTATACACTGAACTACACCATGGGCGGCAACCCGATACCGCAGAAGAGCGCACAGCTGTTTCATGTGCAATTAGATACCGGTGATCCCAATCGAGACAACGATCCCCCCGAACAGCTGACCTATCTGGACGCTATGGCATTACTGGACGCTAGTCTCGCCCAACGGCAGACGGCAAGTTCAAAGTTTACCGCCATCGTCGAACCGGCTAACCCGGAAATACGACCGATGATCACCAATAACCGTGGGGTCATGGCTGACTTCTTTTCAATGTTTGATGTCCCTTTCCTTTATGGACGGGGTTGGGACAGCAGCGCCGATGACAACCTCGAGCAAGTCGTGGTGTTGTCCCGCGAGATGAATGAAAGACTATATGGTGGCGCGGACTCCGTGGGCGAAAACTTGGTCATGAACAGCGAGGTTTTTCATGTTGTGGGCGTTCTGGATGACTGGCAGCCGGTACCGAAATTCTATGACGTCAACAATGGCCCCTTCGATCCCGGCGAGGACTTGCTGGTGCCGTGGCATCACATCGTCGACAAAGACTACGGCCGGGCCGGTAACACCAATTGCTGGAAAGCAATTGATGGCACAGGATTGCAAGCTTTCCTCAATTCCGAATGTACCTGGATTCAATTCTGGGTAGAACTGCCTAACGCGGGAGAGGAACAAGCTTATCTGGACTTCCTCAATAGTTATGCAGCAGAACAAAAGCAATTGGGCCGTTTCGGTCGCCCCTTAAACAACGCACTGTTCGACGTCGAAGAGTGGATGATCGAGCAGGAAGTCTTGCCTGACGAAACACAGATACTGTCAGCACTGGCCGCCATGCTACTGGCCGTGTGTTTGCTCAACACTATCGGATTATTGCTATCAAAATTTCTGGGCAAGTCCGCTGAGATCGGGGTGCGTCAGGCGTTGGGCGCGCACAAAGGTTCGTTGTTTATTCAGCATGTGATTGAAGCAGGATTTATCGGTTTGCTGGGTGGCTTATTGGGGCTTGGGGTTGCTGCGCTTGGCCTGGAAGGAATCAAAATTCTGTTGGGACAAGATGTCATGGTTACTGATTGGATTCAGCTCAATGTACCCGTAGTGTTCGTCACTATTGTGCTGGCAATTGCTTCGACTATCGTGGCCGGGCTCTATCCTATTTGGCGAGCCTGCAATATTAATCCAGCGATTCACTTAAAGACGCAGTAATTAATCACCAATTGCTATTCGCTATTACTCTCACTACTAAAAGAGAATTACTATGGAAATCGGCCCTATTCTCCGTGCGATGACAAGAAACAAACTGGGTGTGGTGCTGATCGCCTTGCAGATCGCCTTCACCATGACGGTGATGATCAATGCCATCTTTATCATCAACGAAAGAAATCGCATGATGGCCCGCCCGAGTGGGGCTGACGAAGCAAATCTTTTTCATTTCACCAGCATTGGCTTCGGCGAAGACTACAACGAACGAATTGTGGTGGCCGATGATCTGGCGATGATTCGGCAACTGCCCGGCGTGGTAAATGCCAGCACGACCAATGCGATTCCAGTTAGTGGTAGCGGCTCTTCTACCGGTGTGCGTCTGGAATTCGATGAATCGCAACCCAGTGTCGGTGTCGCTATCTATCGCACCGACGATCAATTGATTAACACATTGAATCTGGACCTGCTTGCAGGAGAAGGATTTACTGAATCTGATATGCGCTACCGTTCTGAGTCCGGAGCTACCCTGGCCGATAAAACCGTTGTCTCCCGTGCCGCTGCTGAGAACCTGTTTCCAGATATGCCTCTAAATCAAATTGTGGGAGAAACTGTGTTCTTACCCGGTGGCGTGGAAGTGCAGATCATTGGCATCGTAGAAACACTGCAGGCACCCTGGCCACAGAGCTCATTAATCGAAAGGTCGATGATCGTTCCGGAGATGTTTGTAGATACATTTTCACTCTATGTTGTACGCACTGAACCCGGAGAGCGCGATCGGGTCATGGCAGAGATCGAGGACTTGTTACTGACTGAAAACAGTAATCGGGTGTTGCGATCATTGCGCTCACTGGAAGACACCCGCGAGGAAACCTATCGAATTGACAGTGCCATGAGTACTGTACTGTGGATCATCATCATTACTCTGGTGTTTATTACCTGTATGGGTATCGTTGGGCTGGCCGTATTTGGCATCAATCGCAGACGCAAACAAATCGGCACCCGCCGCGCGCTCGGTGCCACGCGGCCTGAAATACTCCGCCATTTCATGGTGGAGAATTTGCTAATCACCAGTGTCGGTGTATTGGTTGGAGCTGCACTCACCATCGGCTTCAGCATCGTTCTCACCACGAATTTCAATATGCCAACAATGGCCTGGTACTACACACCCTTGGGTATGTTGGCACTCATGCTCATCGGCCAGATCGCTGTGCTGGGCCCTTCTTCCGGCGCCGCGAAAATCGAGCCAGCCATCGCTACTCGCTCGGTTTAGCATCAGCAATCAGCCCCGGTAAAGGCCGGCTCAGGCAAGCCTCTACCCATAGTGCCATCTGAGGCAAATTCGCACTCAGATTCCCCAGGGTCATACTGTTGACTCAAAGGGATTGTTCGCTGGATACTCAAAATGAGAAACAGTACCGAATTCCCTCGGCAATTCACGCTATGCTTACACAAATCACCCACTTCAATCTTGCAACGATCATGCGCCATAGACTCTTATTTGCCTGCAGTATTCTGATCCCCCTCCTGCTGGTGGTTTTGATGCGCCCGGCGGAAGCGGCTGACAATGGATGGCTTAGGGGCAGTTGTGAGACTGGCACAGGGGTCTATCGCTGGACTGACGGAAATCGCTATGAAGGGCAATGCCGGAACAACTACTTTGAAGGTCAGGGCACTCTCTTTTTGACCAATGGCGATCGCTTTGAAGGCAGCTTCAGCAACGATCAGAAAAATGGCAACGGCACCTACTACTTCTCCAATGGCGATCGATTCGAAGGTCAGTTTCGTAACGGTCAGCGCAATGGTCGTGGCACACTCTATCGTTCCAACGGTGAACGCTACATTGGTAACTATCAGAACGACCAGAAGAATGGTCGCGGATCCTACTTCTTTCTAAATGGTGATCGCTACGAAGGCAATTGGGTTGCTGACCAATTTGAAGGCCAGGGAGTCTACTCTTTCAACAACGGCGATGAATACAGTGGTAACTGGCAGGCTGGCCAGCAATCCGGACAAGGGACCTTCACCTGGGCTAACGGCAATCGCTACGAAGGCGAATTCCGGAATAACACCCGTAACGGCATGGGAACGTTTTACTGGACCAATGACAACCGTTACGAAGGACAGTGGCGTAACGGTTTGCAGCATGGGCAGGGTACGAAATATTGGGCCAACGGCGATCGCTACGAAGGCCAGTGGCAAGAGGACTCCATGAATGGCCAGGGCACCTTCTATTATGTCAATGGCAACCGCTTCGAAGGTGGTTTTCGTGACGACCAGTTAAATGGACAGGGCACCTATTTCTTTTCCAATGGTGATCGCTATGTAGGACCGTGGTTGAGGGGTGAGCGGGATGGCCCTGGTATCTACTATGATGCAAGTGGCAATAGTCAGCAGATGGAATTTCGCGGCGGCCGCCGAATCAGCTGAAAAACACGCTATTTGCCCATCAAGGGCGTACTGAACACCGCAAAATTTTTCTATAACGAAGAGATTGCAAGCTCAGTAGCCCGCTAGAATTAAGACCGTAGTTTGTAGCCTGTCTTAAACATCATCACGACCACACTGAAACACGCCAATAAGAATGCCGTGATGCTAATCAAGCTGATCCACACATTCACTTCCGAAATCTCGTAGAAACTCCAACGCAAACCACTCACCAGGTACAACACAGGATTGAGCAAGGAGATCGATTGCCAGAAGGGCGGCAGCATGTCCGTGGAATAGAAACTTCCACCCAAAAACACCAATGGTGTAATGACCAGCATGGGCACCACGGAGAGTTTCTCAAAATTATCAGCCCAGATTCCCAGAATGAAACCTAATAGACTAAATGAGACCGACGTCAACACGACGAATGCCAGCATAATTATTGGGTGTGCAATTCGCATCTCGATGAAGAAAGAGGCAGTGATCAAAATGATAAAGCCAAGCAACATGGATTTTGTTGCCGCTGCACCGACGTAGCCCAAGACAACTTCGAGTGTCGAGATCGGTGCGGAGAGCATTTCGTAGACGGTTCCAACAAATTTGGGAAAGTAAATGGCGAATGAGGCATTGGAGATGCTGTGAGTAAGCAGATTCAGCATGATCAGGCCTGGCACGATGAATGCCCCGTAACTCACCCCTTCTACCTGCTGAATACGAGATCCAATGGCTGCCCCGAACACGATGAAATAAAGGGATGTAGTAATTACTGGCGCCACAATACTCTGCAACAAGGTTCGCTTGGTGCGTGCCATTTCGAATTTATAAATAGCCAGGATGCCATAGATATTCATTAGCTTTCCTTAAGAAGACTCATCAACCAGGCTCACAAAAATTTCTTCCAGTGAACTCTGTGAAGTATTTAAGTCGGTAAAAGCAATTCCGGCCGCTTTGAGGTCGTCCAACAATTCAGTGATGCCGCTATGATTACTTTGGTTGTCAAAGGTATAGACCAGGCGCTTCCCTTCCTTTGTCAGCTCCAGTTGATAGCTGGCGAGGTCGGTCGGTAATTCGGCCAGTGGTTGGTCGAGCTCCAGTGTCAGTTGTTTCTTGCCCAACTTCTGCATCAGGCTATTTTTTTCTTCAACGAGAATAATCTCACCGTTATTGATGACACCGATACGATCTGCAATTTCCTCGGCTTCCTCAATATAGTGGGTAGTCAGAATAATGGTGACACCACTAGCGCGAAGATCATTGACGATCTTCCACATGTCCTTACGCAGAGAAACATCCACGCCAGCAGTGGGCTCATCAAGGAACAGGATCGAAGGTTCATGGGACAGTGCCTTCGCGATTAACACCCTGCGCTTCATACCACCCGACAGGGTGCGGATCATATTGTCTTTCTTGTCCCAAAGTGAGAGTTCCCTGAGAACTTTCTCAATGTGTGCAGCATTGGGAGGTTTACCGAACAAACCCCGGCTAAACGACACCGTACTCCACACCGATTCGAATGAATCAGTTGTCAATTCCTG
>JAKSCP010000116.1 GCA_022360535.1 Pseudomonadales bacterium
ACCGCGCTGCCGTCTGCGCTATTCTCCCAGTCACGGTCGAATTTGAATGAGCTGTTAATCCCGGAGTTATATGTCGGCGACGAGGGCGAAGAGTCAGATGGCGCCATGTATCGGCTGCGAGTTGCCGCAGGACAGCGCAGTTTTCTGCCGCAGTTAACCACCTCCACCTATGGCATCAACGGCGACTATCTCGGTCCAACTTTGCTCCTTAAGCAGGGCACCAATGTTGCCATCAATGTGACCAACGAACTCGATGAAACCACTACCCTGCATTGGCATGGGCTACATGTTCCGGCCGCAGCTGATGGCGGGCCACATCAATCAATCGAACCAAATCAATCCTGGCAGGCTGATTTTGAAGTTAAACAAGCAGCGGGAACGTTCTGGTATCACTCCCACATGCTCGGCAAGACAGGAGAACAAGTCTATCGCGGTCTGGCCGGCATGATCATTATTGAAGATGAACGGTCGCCGCAGCTGGGCATCCCCCATCGCTATGGCTTCGATGATATCCCTCTGGTTATTCAAGATCGCCGCTTCAACGCCAGCGGCAATTTTTCATACATAAGAAATCATATGGATGTGATGATGGGTGTGCAGGGTGACACCATGCTGGTCAATGGAACCTACAACCCTGTGTTTTCCCCTAAAACAAAGAAAGTACGATTCCGACTACTCAATGGAGCCAATGCCCGCACCTTTGTACTCAAGTTTGATGACAATCGCGAATTTGAACTGGTTAGTTGTGATGGCAGCCTGCTAAACACTGCCGTAAAACAACGTGAGGTCATTCTTTCCCCATCAGAAAGAGCGGACATTGTGGCTGACTTCAGCGACGGTAATCCGGTAAATCTCATTAGCGAACCTTTACCCGCCGACTCTCCTTTTGCCATGCGCGGTATGATGGGAAATATGATGGGCAGGCGTGGCCCACAGTCTCTGCAAATCCTCGCATTGGAACCTGAGTCTTTATTGGAGAACTCCGAACAGGTGTCGGCAAGCTTGGGTGAAATTGTGCGGATTCAGGAAGACGAAGCGGACCGGGTACGCCAGCTACGCTTATCCATGACTATGGGAATGCGTATGGGTCGCAGGCGTCGAGGTGGTATGGGCGGCGGCAACTTCTTCATCAATGATGAAACCATGCAAATGGATGTTATCAATCAGCGGATTCCTGTTGGCAGCACGGAGATTTGGGAAATCGAGAATACCTCGATGATGATGCATCCCTTCCATATCCATCATAATCAGTTCCAGATTCTTAGTCGCAATGGCCGGGCACCAGAGGCTCACGAGATGGGTTTTAAGGATACGGTTAAAGTTGGCCCTGACGAAGTGGTGCGTTTTATTATGCGGTTCGAGAATTTTTCCGACTCTGAGAATCCTTATATGTACCACTGCCACATACTGGAACACGAAGACGACGGCATGATGGGTCAGTTTGTAGTTGAGTAAAGTTAGTTGAGTAAATTTGGCCGAATAGTTAGTCGAGTAGTTTGCCAGGCAGCTACGCGGTTTCCGTTTCTGATAGTCCAAGCTCAGCGATACTGATTTCCCGCATCTTATACTTCTGCACTTTCCCGGTAACTGTCATGGGAAACTCATCGCTGAACCGAATGTAACGGGGCACCTTAAAATGGGCGATACTATCCCGACAAAAACTCTGTATCTCTTCTTCAGAAACTGCAGCGCCCTCTTTTAGCCCAACCCAGGCGATGATCTCTTCGCCAAATTTTGGATCGGGCACGCCGGTCACCTGCACTGACTCGATAGCGTCATGAGTCATTAGAAATTCTTCGATCTCACGCGGGTATACGTTCTCACCGCCACGCACAATCATGTCCTTGATACGACCGACGATGTTTACATAGCCCTCAGCATCCATCACCGCTGTGTTGCCAGTATGCATCCAGCCGTTACTATCGATAGCAGCAAGAGTAGCCTCTTCATTCTCCCAGTAACCCAGCATGACGGAATAACCTCGGGTGCAAAGCTCGCCCATTTCTCCCGTTGGTCTGATAGCACCAGAATCGGGATCGATGATCTTTACTTCCACATGGGGGTGCACTCTACCGACCGTACTTACACGTTTGTCCAGAGGAGCATCCACCCGTGTCTGGAAACTGACCGGACTGGTTTCAGTCATGCCGTAGGCAATCTCGACTTCAGTCATGTGCATGAGTTCGTTTACCTGTTTCATGGTTTCCACTGGACAGGGTGCACCGGCCATGATGCCAGTTCGTAGCGATTTCAACTCATAGTCGGCAAAATCTGGCAGCGCCAATTCCGCGATAAACATAGTTGGTACGCCAAATAAGGCCGTCGCCTTCTCCTGCTGCACTGCATTGAGCACGGCTGCTGGCTCAAAGCCTTCGCTGGGATAGATCGCGCAGGCCCCGTGAGTCAGGCAACCAAGATTTCCCATCACCATGCCAAAGCAGTGATATAGCGGGACAGGAATCACCAGCCGATCCTGTTCAGTAAAGTTCATGATAGAGGCTACAAAGTAGCCGTTATTCAGGATGTTGTGATGACTAAGGGTGGCTCCTTTCGGAAACCCGGTGGTGCCGCTGGTGTATTGAATATTGATGGCGTCGTCCATGTCTTGATCGTCCTGACGTGCTTGCAGCTCCTGGTCACTGACTGTGTCCGCCGGTTCCAGAAACCCTTGCCAGTCGTAGACTCCAGAATCTGCGGTAGATGACATGGAAATGACCGTGGTGAGATTTGGAAATTTGTCCGAACGAAGTTGCCCCGGACTCGTTGTTGCCAAATCAGGGCAGAGTTCCAACAACATTCCCACATAATCAGAACTCTTGAATTGGTTCTGAATCACCAAGCCTTTACAACCGGATTGCTCGAGCACATAGGCCAATTCATGGGCACGATAAGCTGGGTTTATAGTAACCAGGATAAGACCGGCTTTGGCAGTAGCGTACTGGGTCAGCAACCACTCCACATTATTGGGTGACCACACACCCACTCGATCACCCTTCTCGAATCCCGCCGCGATGAAGGCTTTCGCCAAACGATCGACATGTTCAGAGAGTTCCTGGTAGCTCCATCGAATACCCTGATGAACTGAAACCACCGCTTCGCGCTCAGCAAATCTAGCCACCGTGCTATCGAAGAGCTGCGGAATGGGTGTGCCAAGCAACGGCTTGTCCGACATGCCGCTGGCGTAGCTCATTGTGATCAGATTCCTTGCCATATCCTTGCCATAACAGTTCAGAGTCAGAATTCTAGATGACAGTCTACCGCAAAAGAATTCTGTGCATGTAGACCTGGATTGTAGCGGATAGAGAGCGAAAACCACTCTACCCAAGCCCGGATTTCATGATAGCTTGACCAATCCGGCGATGCAGTCCAATTCTCGTGCCATCAGACGCTATGGAGCTGAAACTATGAGTACAGTCAGACTATTAGTTGGAACACGCAAAGGTGCCTTCATACTCACTTCCGATGAAGCACGTCAAAACTGGCAAATCGATGGTCCCCATTTCGCAGGTTGGGAGGTCTTCCATATGAAGGGCTCGCCGGCCAACCCGGACGTCATTTATGCTTCCCAGTGTGAGGAGTGGTTTGGGCAAATCATTCAACGGTCTGGCGATGGAGGAAAGACCTGGGAACAACCAGGAACACCGGCCGACGAACCAACAACCGATGAACAGGGAATGCCCAAAGGCGAGAGCAACAAATTCGTCTACGATACCTCCGAAGAAACCGGCAAGCCGTTAACAACTCATCAGTGGTATGACGGCACGCCGCATCCCTGGGAATTCAAGCGTGTGTGGCATCTGGAACCCTCGTTGCATGATCCAGACACAGTTTATGCCGGGGTCGAGGACGCAGCACTGTTCCGCAGTAGTGACGGAGCAAAAACCTGGCAGGAAATGCCTGGACTGAGGGGACACGGGCGTGGCGACGAATGGTCTCCGGGCGCCGGCGGTATGTGCCTGCATACGATTCTGCTGGACCCTACCAATGACCAACGCATGTACGTTGCCATTTCTGCAGCTGGTGCTTTTCGCAGTGATGATGGTGGTGAGTCCTGGCATCCCATAAACAAGGGGCTGGTCTCAGATTTTATACCGAATCCCACGGCCGAGATCGGGCACTGCGTGCATCGAATAGACATGCATCCGAGTCAACCTAACGTGCTTTATATGCAGAAACACTGGGACGTCATGCGTAGCGAAGATCATGGTGACACCTGGACCGAAGTGAGTGGTGACCTGCCGTCGGACTTTGGCTTTCCAATCGCAGTACATGCTCACGAACCAGAAACGATCTATGTCATTCCCATTCTTAGCGACTCTCTGCACTACCCTCCTGAAGGAAAGCTTCGGGTCTACCGCAGTCGCGGCGGAGGCAACGCCTGGGAAGCACTTACCAGTGGTCTGCCACAGGAGCACTGTTATGTGAATATCCTACGGGATGCGATGTGTGTAGACACTTTGGATTCCTGCGGCATCTACTTCGGAACCACCGGCGGACAAGTGTACTGCTCAGCGGACAGCGGAGATAACTGGACAGCAATAGTGAGAGATCTGCCACCAGTCCTTTCGGTCGAAGTACAAACCCTGAGCTAACACCATGATTCGAATCGCGCTTCCCTATCACCTGCAGGTACTCGCCCACTGTGATAGCGAAGTGTCGGTCAAGGTGGAGGAACCAGTTTCGGTCTTGTCCGCTATTCGAGCCCTTGAATCCCGATTCCCTATGCTTAAGGGCACGATCATCGACCACCACACAGGACAACGCCGACCCAAGATTCGATTCTTTGCCTGCGCGCAGGATGTCTCCCTCGAACCTTTGGATTCGCAATTGCCCGCGGCAATCGCCAGCGGCGAGGAACCGCTCATGATCGTGGGTGCGATTTCTGGCGGCTAAGTATTCAGAGAATTAACTCTCGCCTTCAAACAGTTCCCTAAACGGAACGTAGGTACGATCCATTCGTGGCACATCGGGATTGGTGATTTTGACAAACGGAATGCTCAGAGAGACCCTTGGGCCGTCCTGATTGCGTACTTTGTGAAACACTGCTGGCGGCATGTAAAACGCATCGCCTGGATTCAAATCAAACTCTCTCGCCAACTTTAAACAATCTGCTTCACTGTCCGCAGCCACTGCACGCACATCCGTAGATAACTCTTTGGTGGTTTCAAAAACCTGCCAATGGGTAGATCCGATAGCTTGCAAATAGAGTTTGTGCTGCGGGAAATCCCTGTGCGCATCGTATCCTGATGCATCGGCACGAGTAGAAACGTAGAGATGCAGATCCGCTTGTACAGAATCGTTGGGAAAGGCTGCTTCGACTGAATCAATAAGGGCAGCGATGCGAGGATTTATCTGGGACATGTTCATCATGAGAAAACTGTGCTTGTCCCTCAACATCTGCAACAACTCTGACTTACGTGTTGCAATTGCAGACCAGGCGAGCTGTTTGTCGATAATTTCGGCTCGGCGGCCACTGCCAATCATCTGCACCGGTGTGAGGTTGTTGCAGCCATCGTTGATGCGCAGCTCTATCTCTTCGAGGCTAATCAAGTCGGCAAACCGATCTCGCTCACCCCGAATCAGCATACAGGCACCTTTGGCAAAGTTTGCAAAGAACTGGTCTTTGCCAATGGGCGCAACTAACTCGTCGAAGTTCATTAGTAGTCAGTATTCATGGTCATAGCATCTCAATTATGACCTTGAACAATCAGAGATCAAGCCCACCTGCAGCGTGGACCTCCCGGCGTGCCAGTGTTAACTTCCACACACATAGTCGAATAAGAATCAAAGAGACCGCACTCATGAGCCCAAGCAATTCACTGTTCAGACAGCCTCGGCAACTGGTGCCTGGCAGCCTTCTAGTCAGCCTGCTTGCCGGCAGCAATCTGGCCGCTCAATCTGAGTCGAACCCAATGGAGGACTACTCCCCGGTTTCTGATCAGATGTTGGCAAGTCCGTCCCATGAAGACTGGTTAATGTGGCGAGGCAGCTACGACCTGAGTGGCCACAGTGAACTCTCTCAAATTAATCGCAGCAATGTCGCCGATTTGGAGCTGGCAT
>JAKSCP010000073.1 GCA_022360535.1 Pseudomonadales bacterium
ATGAAACTGACAAATTTGCAGAGAGCCTGTGTCTGGATCAAGAACAACAACTGCACAACGGAAATGGCGGGAGGACTAAATCATGATGCGACTGCACACCAGGGAGGAAGGCGGTAATGCAGCGATCAATCTGACTCCCCTCATCGATATGGTCTTCATCCTGCTGATCTTCTTCGCCGTCAATTCCACCTTCGTGAAGTTTCCCGGAGTCGATGTAGATCAACCGGTTGCACGCTCATCGGTAGTGCAACAATCTGCCACGATCCTCATCGCTGTGACCGATACCGGTGAGGTCTGGATTGATCGCAATCAGGTGGATGTTAGACGGCTGAGAGGAGTGATCGAACGCATGTTTGTAGAAACCCCCGATGCATCAGTGGTCGTGCTGTCGGATCAGGATTCTCGCACAGGCGTTGTAGTGGATGTAATTGATCAGGCGCGGCTTGCTGGTGCTGATCGAGTTGCACTTGCCGCGGCGGTCGCGGATCAGGAACTGGGACAGTGAAGATACTCATCCTGTTTGGCGCATTGGGAATCAATCTCTCGATGTTCCTGCTCATGGACAACATGATTTCACAAGATCGGGTACGGGTTGTGGATCTGGTCGAGACCCAGGCCATTGAGTTTGTACGCTCTCCCATGGAAGAAGAGTTACGTACCAAGGACAGACGCTCAACACCCCCGCCGAAGCCACAGGAAATTCAGCGCCCTCAAGCAGAAGTTACGGACATCGCCCAAAGAGCCTCCTCTTTTCCAGCCCAGGCAGCCGCATTCAATGTGACCAGTCTACTCGGAGAAGGAGGGGCGGCAGGTGTCGCCATTGGGCAAACTCTGGTGGGTGCTGGCGGTAACGATCTGGGAGTCATGATGGCCGACGACCTGGTGCCTCTCAGCATGCTTCCACCCCAATACCCACCGGCTGCCAGAGCCAGAGGCACTGAAGGTTGGGTTGACCTGTTGTTTACGGTAACTGATCGCGGCATCGTGAGTGACGCGCAAGTGATTGAGTCAGAGCCAGCAGAAATCTTTGATCGAGCAGCTATTGATGCGGCATTGCGCTGGCGCTTCAGACCCGTAGTTGAAAACGGCGAGCCACTCACCGTGTTCCGACAGGTGCGAATCAACTTCACTCTGGAAATGGCAGAACCGAGATGAGGCGCTGTGTCTTAATAGTGCTGCTAATGGTATTCGGCATTGATTTGCTGGCTCAAGATCAGGTGTCGCCGGTTGTTGGCCAACGAATAATGC
The DNA here is from genome assembly GCA_022360535.1 of Pseudomonadales bacterium. GTDB lineage: Bacteria > Pseudomonadota > Gammaproteobacteria > Pseudomonadales > Pseudohongiellaceae > UBA9145. The sequence goes on from JAKSCP010000073.1 coordinate 1,249, forward strand.
GCATTCTTGAGCGCGCGGCAGAAGATCCGGATAGAGCCTTGAGAAATTTCACTGAACTCGCGCAAGCAAGAGGACTCAGAGACTCAGATCGTGGCTTCGTCATCAGAGAGCACGCCGCATTGTTGATCAGAGAAGAGCGCAGCGCCGAAGCGAGACAGTTGCTCAGTGACTCCCTACAGGGTCGAGAAGACAGTTTTGCCCCTCCCCTTCGCTTACTTTATGCACAAGTATTGCTGCTGGATGGCGAAGCCTCGGCCGCCCTGCCCCATCTTGAACTATGGGCGGCAAACACCACTGAACCTCATCCTCTGGAACTCTCCATGTTGGCCTACGCGTACTTACAAGAAGAGCGTTGGAGAGAATCTGCAGAAGTTTTCGAGCGGGTGATTGCAAATTCTGATGTGGAGAATGCACAGTGGCTTGAATTGTTGGCTTATGCCTACAGCCAGGATGGCCGAACCGACCAGGCAATTACCTTAATAGAAGAAACAATAGTCGCCAATCCAGCCGAAGCACGCTGGTGGCGACAACTCGCCAATATCTTTCTTTTAATAGACGACTACGACAACGGTGCCGCCAGCTTTGGCATCGCCGATCATGTAGAGAACCTTAGTTTTGAAGATAGCAAGCGGCTCTCTGGTTTACTCAGCTTACTGAACATGCCAGCAGAAGCTGCTGCAATTCTTGCCAGTGCGTTAGAAGACTTTCCGCAAGAACAAAACTACGAAGACCAGATGCTACTGGGCGAGCTCTGGATGCTGGCAAGAGAACACGAACAGGCGATAGCCGCCTTCCAGCAGGCAGTTGATCTCTCAGAAGATGGAGAGCCAGCAATGATGATCGCGCAGCTGCACCTGCAATGGGAACGCTATACCGACGCACGACAAGCGCTGGAACAGGCACAACTGGCCTATGGTGAAAACACACCTGAAAGAGTCTTTTATCTGCGAGCTATCGTGGAAATAAATCTGCAAGACCTGGAAGCGGCAAGTGTCGCTATTGGCAGACTTGATCATGAAGGTGAGTTCGCAGAGCGAGCTGCCAACCTGGACCGCTTCATCGAGAACCTCAGGGCCAACGGCCCTTAGATCATTCGAATATCCCGGATAGCCCGGCCTTTTCCTTTGCTGCTAAGATAACGGCAAGCTGTTTTTCCATTGCGCCGTAATTCTCTGAGAACTATTTTCATGTTTGACTGTAAACGTACACTTAAAGTCGGCAACACCGATTATCACTACTTTAGTCTGGATGCCCTTGCCGACATGGGTTATCCGGAAATCCATTCCCTGCCAAGCTCCATCAAAGTGTTGCTGGAAAACCAACTTCGCCACTGTGACGGGGAAGCAGTGGAAAAACAGCATGTTGAGGCTGTAATCAACTGGCCGCAAACGCAACATGAAAGCGCAGAAATCATGTTCATGCCGGTACGTGTCCTGATGCAGGATTTCACTGGTGTGCCTGCCGTGGTGGATCTGGCAGCAATGCGGGACGGCATGGCAAAACTCGGTAAGAGCCCGGAACTAATCAATCCCATCAACCCGGTTGATCTGGTCATCGACCATTCCGTATCGGTTGACCGCTTCGCTAATGAGCAAGCCTATGCCGACAATGTGAAGATCGAAATGCAGCGTAACCGGGAGCGTTATCAATTCCTGCGTTGGGGACAAACAGCATTTGAAAACTTCAGTGTGGTCCCTCCCGGCACCGGGATTTGTCATCAGGTAAACCTGGAGTATCTTGGAAAGTCAGTCTGGCACCATGAGCAAGACGGCGAGTTGATCGCTTACCCCGACACCCTGGTCGGCACCGACAGTCACACCACCATGATCAACGCTTTGGCGATTCTGGGTTGGGGCGTGGGCGGCATCGAAGCGGAAGCGGCCATGCTGGGACAACCCATCTCCATCAATGTACCACAGGTTGTCGGTTTTAAACTCACCGGCAAACTCACCGAAGGTATAACAGCGACGGATCTGGTTTTAACCTGTGCAGAAATGCTGCGGGAGCATGGAGTCGTCAGTAAGTTTGTCGAATTTTACGGTGAAGGTTTGGCTTCACTCAGTGTGGCCGACCGCGCGACCCTGGCCAATATGTCACCTGAATACGGAGCAACCTGTTGTTACTTCGCAGTCGATGACAAAACACTGGAATATTTGCGCTTCTCCGGCCGCGATGAAGAAACTGTCGCTCTGGTCGAAGCCTATAGCAAAGCGCAGGGCCTGTGGCGCCGTGAAGATGAATCGGTAACCTATAGCAGCACCCTGAGTCTGGATCTGGGCTCAGTGGTTCCTTCTCTGGCCGGACCCAAACGACCACAAGACCGGGTTGCGGTCTCACAGTTGCAAGACAGTTTTGAAGCCATTCTCGATGGTCAACCACCCAAGGAAGCAGCGGTCGACGGCAACGATTACAAACTCAATGACGGGGATGTGGTTATTGCCGCCATAACGTCTTGCACCAATACTTCAAACCCGGCAGTAATGCTTGCCGCCGGTTTGGTTGCGAAGAAAGCGACTGAGTTAGGTCTGCAACGTAAACCCTGGGTCAAGTCATCCCTGGCGCCAGGGTCTAAAGTAGTCACTGACTATCTGGCCAATGCTGGAGTGCAAACTTATCTGGATGATTTGGGTTTCAACCTTGTTGGCTATGGTTGTACGACCTGTATAGGAAATTCGGGACCACTGCCTGCTGAGATTGAAGCAGCCGTCGATGCCGAAGATCTCACAGTGTGCTCAGTGCTGTCTGGTAATCGCAATTTTGAGGGCCGCATTCACGCGAAAGTCAAAGCCAACTGGTTAGCCTCCCCTCCACTCGTAGTCGCCTATGCCTTGGCAGGCACTATTAATATCAATCTCAGCAAAGATTCCCTGGGTGAAGACAAGAATGGCAATCCGGTATTTCTCAAGGATATCTGGCCGAGCAACGACGAGATAAGCGCAGCGGTACAGGTTGTGGAACGCGACATGTTCGTAGACAACTACAGTGCCGTGTTCGAAGGCGACGAGGATTGGAAGAGTTTACCCACCAGCGACGCCAAGACTTATGACTGGCAAGCGGACTCAACTTACATTCAGCAACCTCCTTTCCTGGAACTTGGAGCACCTTCGGGGGATATTGAAGGCGCCAACATCCTGTTGTTACTTGGAGACTCGGTAACTACCGATCACATCTCACCCGCCGGCAGTATTGCGGAGGCAAGTCCAGCGGGTGACTATCTAAAATCCCATGGCATCAACAAACCGGACTTTAACTCCTACGGCTCTCGTCGTGGCAATCATGAAGTGATGATGCGCGGCACTTTCGCCAACGTACGCATCAAGAATGAAATGCTTGGTGGAATCGAAGGTGGTTATACCCGTATGGCAGGTGACAACGCGGCAATCAGTGTGTTCGATGCAGCAATGCGCTACGCGGAAAGCAACACTCCACTGGTAGTGATTGCCGGTAAAGAGTACGGAACCGGCTCTAGCCGCGATTGGGCTGCCAAAGGTTCGCGCCTCCTTGGAGTGCGTGCCGTTATAGCAGAGAGCTTCGAACGTATTCATCGCTCGAATTTGTCGGGTATGGGGGTTATGCCTTTGCAATTCGAGTCTGGTATCTCACGTAAAACTCTGCAGCTTACTG
>JAKSCP010000072.1 GCA_022360535.1 Pseudomonadales bacterium
CCGAAATTGGCTACGCCCAGCTTCGTCTGATCAGAAAATCCGACGTGAAACTTCTGCAGAGTGCCTGGAATCGTACCGCCCAGCACCAACTGCCACGCCAGGTCCTCGCCGACCAATGGAGCGAGGTTGCCGCGGGTCTTTAACGCTGCATAGCAACAGACATTGCCGGCATACCACCAGCCTATTTCTTGACCAGATTTAGGGTCTATGCCATTCTGAATCGCTGCCAAAAAGTGGGTCGTGGAGACCAAATAGAAGAACAAAAACAGGCAGTAGTGGGTTGAGACAGCGAATATCAGTTTAAAAATAACGTCTAGGGAGCCCTTCTCACCATGGGTAAAGGGGATACAACGGAAAAGCTCGTAGAAGATTCCAGCATTTCAATTGATCAAAAATTGATCGAAGAAGGCACTGCGCAACTGACTAGTGAAATCCAAGTGCTGGAAACCTGGCTGAAAGAGCTTGATGCGTCCGACGATTCCGATGCTGAGGTTGTCGCTGCTCGAAAATCGTACAGTGATATGCTGCAAAGCCGTAAGGAAATGCTCAGTACCTTGGCCAAGCAGGCAAAGCTCCAGGCCGTTGCCGATTAATTCGTAACTCCCACCTCAGCAATATCCCGCCTATTTCATGCTGTCTTCTGATCAAGCCGCTACTATGTTGTCTCTGCAGGGCAACATGAACTCGAAAGTCGATCCCAACTGGGTGCAGGCCCGCTACCCTTATTTGCGTGCAGTAGCCATCGAAGGCGCCGAAGCGATTGAGCATCATGGCTGGAAGTGGTGGAAGAAGCAGGACAAAGATCTCCCCCAACTGCAGATGGAGCTCATCGATATCTGGCACTTCATCCTGTCAGAAGTGTTGTTACGCAGCACGGACAGTGACTCAGACCCGGAAGCAGATTTACACGCCGCGCTAGAATCAGCACGGACCCAAAGCACTGTGAGTTTTGACGGGAATTCCTATCAATTGACCGAGATGGATTTGCTGTCGAAGCTGGAACTATTAATTGCGCTGTCGGTAGCTCGTCGAATAGAACTGGCGGTATTCGCCGCCATCATGGTGGACTGTGAACTTAGCTGGACTGAATTGTTTCGACAATATGTAGGCAAAAACGTGTTAAACATGTTTCGCCAGGACAAAGGTTACAAACAAGGCAACTATCAGAAGTTGTGGCAGGGTCGTGAGGACAACGAATACTTAGTGGAAATTATCCACAAGCTGGATGCAAATAGCGCTGACTTTAAAGAGGCGATCTATGCAGAGCTGGCTGCCGCCTACCCCGACTAACGGTAGTAGGCGTTTTCCCTGTTAGAGTGGTCGGTCGCATCACGCACTTCGGTTAATTGCGGGATCTGTTGGATCAGGGTTTTTTCTACACCCTCTTTCAGAGTGACATCTACCATTCCGCAACCTTGGCAACCACCCCCGAATCGAAGCACCGCGATACTGTCATCGAATATTTCTTCCAGGGTCACCATGCCGCCGTGAGCAGCCAGTCCCGGATTAATTTCATTGTAGAGCACGTAGTTGATGCGATCTTCTAACGGACTATCTTCGTTTATCTTGGGCATCCGTGAATTGGGCGCTTTGATGGTTAGCTGGCCACCCATCGAGTCCTTCTGAAAATCCACCACGGCATCTTCTAAAAACGGTATACTTGGCTCATCAATGAAGGCCTTAAAACCTTCATATTGCTGCACTTCGTCGTCCTCTTTTTCTTCACCCGGCCGACAAAAAGAAATGCAGGTCTCTGCGCGGGGCGTACCCGCATCCAGGATAAACACCCGTACTGCAATGCCTTCTACGTTTTGCTTTGCCAGTAGCTCAATCAGATATTCTTGAGCAGATTCGGTAATGCTGACCATTGGGTCCCTCTCAAGCAGGATTAACAGGGTAATGATACTGGATTAGAGACTGGTTGAGAATACCTGAGTAAATTGCTCAATTATTGGCTATGAGCGAGACAAATGGCCGCTAGATGGCGCAAGCTCTGGCTTCTGGTAGAATTCACGCCCCCGGTTAGGCAGTAAAGATGAAAGTTTTAGCAAGCACCCAACTCCTAAAAGACGCCCTAACACAGCGCATTTTGCTGCTGGACGGTGCCATGGGCACCATGATCCAGTCGCGAAAGCTGGAAGAAGCCGAATTTCGTGGGGAGCGCTTCAAGGATCATAGCTGTGACCTGACGGGTAACAGCGACATACTCTGTCTGACCAGGCCCCAGATCATCAAAGATATTCACCTGGCCTACCTGCAGGCCGGGGCAGATATTGTTGAAACGAATACCTTTTCAGCAACCCAGGCAGCGCAGTCTGACTATGAGCTGGAAGATCTCACCTACGAACTGAATGTCGCCGGTGCCAAAGTCGCTCGCGGCGCCTGCGATGAATTCATGGCCAGCAATCCCGGTGTTCCTCGCTTTGTTGCAGGTGTCCTGGGGCCGACTAATCGCAGTGCATCAATTTCACCCGATGTGAATGATCCGGGATTTCGCAACACAAGCTTCGATGCTCTGGTTGAAGACTATTCCATTTCTACTCGCGGTCTCATCGATGGTGGCGCCGATATCATTTTCATTGAAACCTCATTCGACACCCTGAATGCCAAAGCTGCGATTTTTGCTGTGCATCGGTGCTTTGAAGAATTGGATATCGAATTACCACTGTTGGTATCGGGCACGATCACAGACGCCAGCGGGCGCACGCTTTCAGGACAGACAGTTGAGGCGTTTTGCCATTCAGTAGCCCATGCCAATGCACTGGCTGTGGGGTTTAATTGCGCCCTTGGCGCAGAGCA
>JAKSCP010000093.1 GCA_022360535.1 Pseudomonadales bacterium
CTGTCAGAGGAGACAGTAAGCCACCCACTGTTTGTTCGACTACAGGCAAACCATTTAGTTACAGGCGACTCAAGCTGATTAGCGTCGCTCCATAATGGCGGCATCAACCAGTTGCGTGAAATTCTCCCTGAAGCCACCACCCCGAGAAGGGGAGACCTGGCCCATGATCACAGTGACCATATTTTGTTGTGGATCGATGAAGTATCGGGTGCCTGCAGATCCGTCCCACCAGATCGTGCCTTCCGATACTGGCCAACTGTAAGCCTCGGCATCCATGACCAGATTGAAGCCGCCGAGAGTCCAACCAGACCCTCGCCAATAGCCACTCTCACCAATCGGCATGGCGGCAGCTGGCACGCCATTTTGGTAGATCAACTCAGCGGTTTCAGGCTCGATTATTCGGCGTCCGTTAAATTCGCCCTTGTCCAGAATCATTTGGGAAAAATTGACAAAATCCATCACGGTTGAAAGCAACCCTACCCCGCCTTCAATTAGTCTCGGGCGCATTGTCCAGGGAACGGCTTCAATCCGATACGGCAGTAATCGACCATCCGTGGGGCGATACAACTCTGCTAAACGCTCTGCATCGTCGCCTTCTGCCCAAAACATGGTGCTATTCATTTCCAATGGAAGAAAAACATTCTCTCGCAGGTAATCCTCAAATGGCTGACCTGACCAGACTTCTATCAGCTTGCCCAGGATGGTTGCATGAATGCCATAACGAAACGCAGTTCCCGGGTCATGAAAAAGAGGGACACGCGCTGCGTTATCCACCATCTCGTTCAGAGTGATATTTTTATCGCGCACCCGTTGTTCTCTATAAAGCCTGGATGATCGGCTACCAAGCCCGGACGTGTGGGTGAGTAAATGCGCAACCGTTATCTCGCCATTACGTAATCTTGTTTGAGTAACGTCTGTGCTGTCCGCATCCAGCAAAACCTTTTGGGCTTCGAACTGCGGGAGATATTTGGTAATTGGGTCGTCGAGTTCGAATTTGCCTTGCTCATACAATTGCAACACGGCAAGGCTGGTGACCTCACGGGTCATCGAATAGATACGAAACAGCGCATCTTCCCGCATTGGGATTGCCTGCTCGATATCCATTAATCCCAGTGCTTCGAAATACACGATCTTGCCGTCTCTCACTACTGCGGCTACCACGCCGGAGATATCGCCGTCATCGACATGTTGCTGTAGCCTTTCGGTGACGATTTCCAATCCAGCAGAAGATAGTCCAACGCTCTCTGGTGAAGCGAAACCAAGTGATTGTGCGTTTACCGTGCTACCACAGAACATAGCTGCAGCGAATAGGAAAGAGGTCTTGTATTTGTAAAGTCTATTCATAAGGATTAGTTCACCCGCAGTAAAGAGAATCTGACAGGGCAAGAAACAAATGTGTTAAAGCCAGTCAGCACGCTATCGTGTTTACTTTGACCTGTCCAGAGAAGTGCCTTTAGTAGCGGCCCGGGAGAGACAGAAGGAGAATCAGTTCAGGCCTGGCACCAGAAACGATGACCAATCGAAGTCGATACTGGCGACTGCCAAAAAGTGAGGATTGAGAATATCGTCCTTCTGATTATAACGAAGTGGTCGAAACTCAGTAGTCAGGACCTCCCCACCCGTAGCACGCAGGACGGCGTGGGCGGCAGCCGTATCCCATTCACTGGTAGGGGCCAGGCGCGGATAGAGATCAGCAGCACCTTCCGCCAACAGGCACAGCTTGAGTGAGCTGCCCATGCTGACAACTGCGATATCTGAAAAGCGCGTTTCAATCTGCCTGATCAATCGGTCTACTAACTCCCCACGGTGGCTGCGGCTTGCTACCAGTCTCAGCTTGCCCCCGTTCTCGGGCCCGCCACTGACAGCAAGTTTCACCGGCTCGTCATCACCCACTTGTTTCCATGCGGCAGACACGACGGTACCGCCGAAATAGGAGGTCGAGGACACTGGGACATGGACCACACCCAACAAAGGTTCCCCGGCATCAATCAGTGCAATATTGACGGTGAACTCGCCATTGCGATTGATGAACTCTTTGGTGCCATCCAGAGGATCAACCAGCCAGTAACGCTGCCAGCCTGAGCGCACTGGATAGGATGGTTGCTCTATTTCCTCGCTGAGTATCGGAATGGAGGCATCTAGTGTCTGTAACTGTTCAACAATCACAGCGTTAGCACGGCGATCAGCCACAGTGAGTGGTGAGTTGTCGTCCTTGACTGTGACATCGATTGGTCGATTATCATTGTATACCGACAGGATTTCTTCCCCCGCCGCTTGGCTGATAGCAACAACTGAGTCGAGTAAGCTACGCATAGGCTGTTACAATTTGGGTCCTGCGGTCCATAACTAAAACTGGTCCCGTCATTATATAGAAGGGTCATTCTCAATGCTGCCTTGGTCCAATATAGACACTGTTATGTTCGATATGGACGGCACGTTATTGGATCTGCATTTCGATAACTACTTCTGGCTTAAGCTGGTTCCTAAGCACTACAGCGAAAAACATGGCGTTTCAGAAGCGGAAGCGCTAAATCACGTGCGGCTGAAATATTCTGAAGTACATGGCACATTAGATTGGTACTGCATCGACTACTGGGTAGATGAGCTGAAACTCGACATTCCAAAAATGAAACACAGCATCACTCACAAGATAGTCATCCGCCCAAATGTAGAACGCATGCTGGAAGCACTGCATGTTCTGGGCAAGCGTGTCTTGCTTATCACTAACGCTCACCCCATGAGTCTCGACTTGAAGATGCAGCACACCGGCATCGCAGAATACTTCCATCAATGCATCAGCTCCCATAGGCTGCAACTGGCCAAGGAAAACCATGGATTCTGGGAAACCTTAAAAGACATGGAGCCCTACGAACCAGAACGCACGGTACTGTTTGATGACAATTTGAATGTGCTGCGGCAGGCTAAAAGAGAAGGAATTGCGCACCTGTGGGCAATCAGGCAGCCCGACAGCCAACAACCCGCCGTTGAAGCTGCTGAATTCCCTCAGGTTGACGACTTCAGCGCCATCATTCCTATCCAAACCAACTCTACCGACCAAGATATCCGTTAGATAGTGCTAATCGTGCTCCTGCTGAGAAGCCGCGCTGTCTGCTAGCTCGATCGAGCATAAGGATTTCCAGCCCGAAGTTTCAGGATTTACCTGATGTGTTTCGATGAGTTCCCTTCCTAACATCGAAATACAAGATGGATTCTTCGGAGTACTACAGATGAATTTAGGCAAACGAGACAAACACAAGCAGACTAATGCCGAGCACGGTAAGGAACTGGTCGACAGGCACCCAATTTTCATAGACGGTGTTCATAGCTTCAGATTCGAGGATGATTGTGTGCTAATCGATCTGTTTGTCCTGAAATCCACCGCCGAAGATCAGTTCGGTCGAGAGAGGGCTGCACAATTGAAAATACCTCTATGTCAATTCTGCTATTTCGCAAAAACCATGGCACGACTCGCTAGCCAGCTACCTCTAGAGACTCAACAAACCCGGAGAGCTGAGCTGGCGCTCATACAAACACAATAAAACGCGTACTCCAGACCCGCCAGATTTAGGTTGACTGCATTAACCTGGCAACTGAAAAGCTCAGCCTGCTCAGACTTTCCTCAATATCAACTCGGCCCTGCTGTATATTGTGTTCGATCTCATGCGCGCAGGCAGCCAACTCACTGGCACCGACCATGCCTGCGCTTCCTTTGATGCCATGGACAATTTGCTTGAATTCATCTTCTGAGGTTGAGCCATTCACCCGGGAGAGCCGGGTATTTGTTTCGCTTGCCAGGTCTTTCAGCAGCCTCTTGTAGAGCGCCTCGTCACCATTAAATCGTTCCACTGCACCGTTGGCGTCGATTACAGGCACCGACTGAGCGTTTACGCGTTCACCCAGTCTCTGCAGCGCAGAGTAAAGGCTATGAGGTTGAAATGGCTTAACAATAAAGTCGGTCATGCCAGCTTCGCGCGCAAGTTGGCGATCTTCGTCGAACGCACTGGCGGTCATGGCAATGATGGGAAGTTGCTCGGGGGTAAAATCATATCGAAGCAGTCTTGTGGCTGCATGACCGTCCATGATCGGCATCTGCACATCCATAAGTACGCCATCGAACTCATTCGCGCGTACCGCTTCAATCGCTTCTCTACCATTGGAAGCAAGTTGAACTTCCACACCCGCTCTTTCAAGTAACTCTTCGGCTACTTGCTGATTCACATGTGAATCGTCCACCACTAACACACGCAGCCCGGAAAGGTCGGTGGGAAACTGTGCATTGGCGGCTTCTTCAACCACTTTTTGATCGGCAAGTTGAAAGCTGAGTATAAATAGGAACAGGCTCCCCTGGCCTTCGGTGCTTATCAACTGAATTTCGCTACCCATCCGTGTCACGAGTTGTTGGGAAATAGCGAGCCCAAGACCGGTTCCACCGAACTGCCTTGTAGTCGAAGAATCGACTTGAGAGAAGGCATGGAAAAGTGTCTTTTGTTGCTCTGCAGGAATACCAATTCCCGTGTCCGCCACAGAGAATTCTACCTTGGCCTCGGATTCATCAACTGATACAACGCGGACAACCAGCTTCACATGGCCCTCCCGAGTGAACTTTACTGCGTTTCCAGTCAGATTCGTTAACACCTGGGTAAGTCGCAATGAATCCCCAACTATCAGTTTATCCAGAGGATCGACTTCAACGACAAAATCCAGACCTTTCTGTGTGGCATTGGCCCCAATAACCGATCGAATATTTTCAACAACTTCGTGCAATGAAAAAGGGGCAAGTTCAAACTCGAGTCGTTCTGACTCAATTCTTGAAATATCGAGCACATCATCGATAAGAGTCTGTAACAGTCCGGCAGACGCCATAGCCTTATCGACATAGTCTTGTTGTTGTTTGTCGAGGTCAGTACGTTTTAACAATTCCAGCAGTCCCGATATCCCATGCAGCGGTGTGCGTAATTCATGACTGACATTCGCAAAAAACCTGGTCTTGGCTTCCATGGACTCCCGCGTCGCTTTTTCGGCGGCCTTGCGTTCAGAAATGTCCAGTAACATCAAGGCGTATCCCAACCGGCCCACCCTGTCATTTGCGATTTCGGAAATCCTGACCAGATAGTAGCGTTCCTCTCCTTTGCCGCAGTCTTCGGCTATGTAGTATTCCCATTCATCTCCATCATCAAGCTCTGTTTCTTTCGACTCTGGAATAATGTTGTCCAGTTGATCGCCTATCTTGGCAGTGGGAAAAATAGCCATCGCATGCGGGTTTATCCCAAGTACTTTTCGATCGTGGTTTACAACTATCATTCCCACGTTGATGTTTTCGATAACCAGGCGTTGTGCTACACGAAGCACATCTAAAACACGAAATTGAAACACTGCGATGGCAAAAACCATCGAAGCCACACAGAGACCCAATACGACGGGATCCAGCTTTATTGAGAATCGAACTCCTGACTGCGCAACAAACCACCCAATTGCAGGCAGCAATGCGGCGAAAATCAGAATGATGCTGCGATTTCGGTAGAATCTGGCCTTCCTGGAATGCACAGCGAAAAACACAATGCTGGCAGGCACCAGTGACAATGCCGGAACGCTGTAAAGGGGGTAGAGTGAACCATGGACTACAGAAACTTCGAGTTGTCCTGGTTCAAGAAAAAATGAATTCCAGAACAAACCATGCCAGTTGTTGGTCAAGGCAAGGATCAGTATCGTGACACTCCAGCCAATCCCCAGTCTATAGACGGTCGGTGTCAGCCAGCGCCTGTTGTCAGTGAGAACGATGCAAAGTACCAACCAGAGTATGTTAGTTGCCGGGGCAACGAAGTACTTCACATGCACCCAAAATACTTTCGCCTCCAACCCCGGACTGATCAGCTCAAGAATGTAGAGTACTACCCAGAGAGTTTGAGCAATCATCAACCAGCTAAATTCTTTCGCAGCAGGGATATCGCGACGAAAATAACCGTAGGCAGCCATTGACGCCATCACAATCGCAGAAAGAACGAATGGAAGTATGGCTGGATGAAAAGTCATGGAAATTGGATTTACCGAATTGCTGGCGGCGAAGTAAATTAGCTCTAAGTTAACCGTCCAAAGACGTAATACCCTCTCTGATCGCGTACTTTGTCAAACCCGCTACGTTGCGGATTTCCAGCTTATCCATTATGCGCTTACGGTGACTCTCCACAGTTTTGACACTTAAATGAAGCTGTTCCCCTATTTGGCTGGTGCTTTGCCCTTCTGCGATAAGTTGAAGTACCTCTCGTTCCCGAGATGAAAGTGCTGGAGATTGGGGCTTCACGTCGCCCGACAATATGGAGACATAGTCATTGACAATGACTCCCGCTACTTCCGGGCTTACATAGACTCTCCCTCTTTTAACAGTACGAATGGCAAGTACCAGTTCTTTTCCCGCACACTCTTTTAGCAAATAGCCTGATGCGCCTGCCTGCAACATACCCTTCACGAATTGCTCATCGGAATGACTGGAAAGAGCTACTACTTTGATATTGCTCCCCATTTCCACAATACGACGAGTAGCATCAATTCCATTGAGATCTGGCATAGAAACATCCATCACGATGAGATCGGGCTGTAACTTACGTGCCAGGGCTATGGTGTCGCGACCATTACCACATTCTCCAACGACCTCAATTCCAGGGTCGGCAGACAGCATCGCGATTAAGCCTTCGCGCACGATTCGATGATCGTCTGCAAGAATTACTTGCATAGTCATATTCCTACAAACTCCTAATGCTGACCTATCGTGCACAGTATTTGAAACGGTATTCGAAATAGTAACCAACACTCACAGTTCCGCCAATCATTCCTGAATCCCGAGCCGAACGCTTTGATCGCTCTACTTATCAATCAGCTCTTACCTTCTACCATCACCGCCGCTGCACCTCAGCACCGCTACCAGCCATCTTCTGGCAGACCTTCATGAAATAGGGACACGCAGCATTTAGAGCTGGAAGAAATTAGCGAATTACCTTAAGGCTTAGTATCAGGGAATCCCTTAACTCACTTGGGAAAATCCCCCAGCCACCAAAGGAATTCTGTGATCACCCTCGCACTTCTTATTCAGCGTTTCTCTTGGCCTCCCACCAGGCCCTTCCGCTTGTAAGGAACATGCCACTGCCAAATAAGGGATACCCGGATTTTTATCATCAAGCCAGCAGCGTATCTTCGCGCGCCAGTGAGTGGTCTTTGATCGAGGGCCCTCGTGAATATGAACGAATTAACGTTGTAAAAACGTTGCAGGTGGAAAAACTCTAAACAGAATTACAGTTTCAAAAATGAAATGTCTGCAATAAACCTGTTGATCTGTCAGTGAAACCATTGTCTGGCACTGAATATGGCTGACATGACTCTCTGTAATTTATGTCACGTAGAGTGTAGACATCGAATTTCAGTATAAATCCCGCCGCAAAAATCAGGTGCCTTAAAGAGCACTGCCGTTGATTCAGTTCTAAACGCCAAGTTCTTCACAGCCGAGAGTCGCGCTGCTCGAACGTACTGGATTTTCACACTAAACCAGTTGTGAAGATCAGGTCTAACTTTGGCTTCCATTTAGAGCAATGAAATTAAAAAGGGATATCACTATGGTTGGCCGACTTCTTAAGTTTTTTGGATTATTAGCCGGACTAATTTGCTGCCCAACCTGGGCGGCCGAAAACGTGGATGCGTCACAGGAAGCAGTCGCGGGCGTGCTCGACGTATCGTCCGCTGGAACCACCATCACTGTTTCCAATATTGGTAGTCTCACTCAGATTGACACCGCCGACGGACAATCAGTAAGTCTCGATGGCGCGGAACTGCATACCCTCTCCGAAGCCCAAGGCACGCTGACCATTACTGGTAATGGGAGCATCGACATTAGCAACAGCGGTCTATCCCTACCTAATGATGGCTCTAGTCCCACGGTGTCCAACCTGCTGGCATTGGAATTCGATGGCAATGCTGCGAATAAATCGTTGGTACCCGACCGTTTGACCCTGGATGGCAGTCACAGTGATGCAATCGCTGCGTTTTGGATTCAATTGGATCAGTTGTACGTCGGGGCCAACGATTTTTACAACCTGGAGATCAATACATCCTTCGTTTTTCTGGGCAACGATTACGCCAGCTATCTATTGCAGGGCAATGATGCCCGCCTGGATATCGTCAAGATTGCCAGCGACAGATCGCAAACGCTGCACGACAACTTACTGGGCAACCTTGGTGACTCTCCTATTACAGACCGATTTACCAATTTGGGGCAAGACGATCCGAGGACTGACGACGGGGAGTTTTTCGGTGATCGACCATACACCCGTGGGACAGTCTCCGATGGTGTCTATAGCGACCTGGATCTGGTGTCTTCGGTTATAGGATGGGACTTGCAGAACGGCATCCAATACCCTGCGGACCTTAGCTTTCCCTTCGCTGTATTCGATGACGCCAATGTCATTGCAGGCACTACTTCTGATGACCAGCTTTTCGGCGGCAGCGGGGATGATGATATCGATGGCGATAACGGCATCGATACCATGACTTACTCTGGCGCTTTGGCTGACTATTCTGTCAGCAGCAATGGTGACGAGTTTACCGTTACTGACAGCGTTGCTGATCGGGATGGATCGGATACGCTTTCCGATATTGAACGGCTCGCGTTCTCTGATCAGACCCTGTCGCTGGTTGGTGGTAATGATTTCACCATTCAGTCGGCAATCGATGGGGCCAGCGCCGATGACACTATCATGGTCGCTGCTGGAACTTACACCGAGCAGGTCAGCATCGACAAATCGATTTCACTACAGGGCGCACAAGCCGGTGTTGATGGTCGCGACCGCAGCAGCGACGAGTCAATCCTGGTTGGCTATATTGCAATTGAGGCTGCAGTGGATGATGTGGTCATCGATGGTTTCAGTTTGCAGGAAGGCGCCAATTTCAACGGCGAGAATGCTGCGGTTTTCATCACCACGGGAGCCAGCGATATCACGATTCGAAACAATGTGCTTACCCGCTCCGGTGATGTCGATGGCGATTCTTATCGCGGCATCCTCACTTACGCCAATGGCATTAATGCTGACCTGACTATCACGCGAAACCACTTTTCTGGCTGGGCCACTGGCGTCTATCTGAACCCTGAAACGACTGATGCGCTAGTTAGCAATAACAAATTCGATAACAACTTCGTTGGCATGTCTATCGATGGACCCAGTGATACTGATGTAAGCGATAATGTCTTTAGTAATAACTTATTCGAAGGCCTGGGCATCGGTCCTGGCGTCGATGATCCGGCCCTGACTCTTAGCAATAATGAGTTCAGTGATAACGAAACCCAGATCGGTGTATACACCGACATAAACTTCGATATTTCCAGCAATAGCTTTGATAAGGCGATTACCAACACCAGCAGTGGATCCGTGTACAGCACTATTCAGAGCGCCATCGATGCAGCCTCTTCGGGCGATACGCTTTTGATATCACCTGCTACTTACGCAGAAGAACTCACACTTAATAAACCACTTTCTTTGTTTGGTGAACAGGTTGGTGTCGATGCGAGAACCCGCAGCGGGCAACTTGAGACAGTTTTGTCCGGCAGTATTACTCTCGGTGGAAACTCAGATGGGGCAGTAATTGATGGCATCACCCTGCATCAGGGTACTGGCACAGTAGGTCTCTTCCTGGAAGACGGCGCTACTGACGTGATCATTCGCAACAATATTCTGATCGGCGATGGCACCCTGGCTTCTTCTCAGGGAATTTTGAACGATGACAATTCAAATGTCAGTGGTTTACTGATTACTCAGAACGCCATTAGTGGTTGGCGTACCGGTGTCTATCTGGAAGAAACCAGCGGCATCACTGATGCCGACAGGCCGGTAATCTCCAATAACGAACTCGCGGACAACTATGTTGGGGTGGCGGTTGAAGGACCCAGCAATACAAACGTAGCGATAACCGGTAACAGCATTAAAGATAACCAGCTTGATGGTATTGGCCTCGGTTCGAGCAATAGTCTGGTAACCATTAGCGGTAACAGTTTTTCCGGCAATGGCACTCACATCAACAATGTTTTCGACACCCAGTTTGACAGTTCCAATAATTCTCTTGGGAACACAGTAAGCATCGTCGGAGACAGCGCATTTTACAATACGATTCAGAGTGCCATAGATGCAGCAAACGATGGTGATACTCTCCTGGTCTACCCCGGTAGCTACACCGAATCCGCCAATTACGATATCGCCACTAACAGTAATTCCGGTGATAACGCCCTTGGATTGCTTATCAATAAAAGTCTCACCCTGCAGGGAGTTGACTCAGATGGCAATGCCATTACCGATAAAGCCAATGTAGAGGCTACTGTGATTTCGGAGACTCAGTCTGGCTGGGGCACAAACTTTTTTGTCACAGCCGACGATGTCAGCATCCAAGGCCTCAAACTGGTGGCCACGTCCAGCTTTGATGTTGTGAACAAAGCAATCGAAGTGATTCAGAATAATTTCACCCTGCAGGACAGTATCGTCACCGCCGAGGACGGCCTGGCCATGGCCTCCGCAGTCTATTTCAATGATGAAAGCGTACCAGCCGACGGCAGCTTTACCACCTCTGCCATCACCGACTATGCGGTGTATGACTCGCAACTGTTTGGGTCAGTGGTTATTACCAACGGGCCGGGAATCGGGCACAGTGCTGATTCATTGTTTATGGAAATCGTGGGTAACGAGTTTCAGCTTCTCCCTGAAAACCTGGATAACTATTCCGGCTTCAATGGCATTTTCGTCACCGGAAATGATGATTCTGTTGGGTGGAGAAATGCCGCCGCGGCTTTGCCGACTGAAATTTCCGGCAATAGTTTTGGCGACGCCGTTAACAATATTCTCTGGGTACGCGGGGATGACTCGCAGACCTTCCCAAGCACTGCTTATGTTGAGAATCTCATAGACGACAACACCATTCCTGCCTATGCGTACCCGGTAGACAGTGATGGTGAAATCAGTCTGGGTACTTACGGTGCGGTTTCATCGATGGCTATCCGCAGCAAGCTGGCTGATTTCTCCAACCAGGAGCTTGCTAATGCCACCGCCCTGGTTTCCTTAACTGCTGGTGGTAGCTCGCCAGTAACCACTGTACTGCAGCTATTTGATCAGAACGTTACGCCGGACATTCTGTATGGTTCTGGCAACTCCAACGGTGCTTTCACTCGTAGTGTGAACAACAATGTTGAAGTAGGTCTGAGAATTAAGGATCGTTTCGTTGGGACTAATCACAGTAACGGTGATGGTACGTACTCACCCGATGCTGGTTTCTATAGCGGCGACAGCGGTCCCGGCATCTGGAACTTCGATTTTTCCGTTAACCTGAATCAGGATGGTGGCCTCAATCCCCGGTTGTTTGATGAAGTGTCAGTTGCCTTGTTGATTGATCTGGATCCAACCACTGCCACCTCCTATCTCACTCTCGATCCACTGACTGTATGGAGTGACAATGCCTATGGCGACAATACAACTGCAAATGGTGAGGGTGATGACACAGCCGAAACTAATGCTGAGCTTGGTGTCAGTTCCAACTTCACGATCTTCCAGAATTCACAGAACATCGGCTGGCTTTACAACACCGATGGTGAAACCTTATTTGATGTAACCAAAGACGGCACTTACGACTTCAAGCTGATCGTCTCTGACCTGAACGACAATGTGCTGGCGCAAACGAGTATGCAGGTATTGGTTGGTGCTGGCGGACAGTCAGAAGATCGAGAGATCAGCACAGTCACATTTCCCGATGGCAATCTACAGGCCTGTGTCCATACCAGTGCCAGTGATCAGGGTATTACTCATGTCAGTGAAATGGCCACATTGAGTTGCACCGGTCTCTCCCTGACCAGTGCCATGGGCATTGATCAGTTGAACGCTCTCACGTCTCTCGATCTGTCGAACAATCAACTGACAAGTATCAACATCGACAACTTGAATGCGCTGCAGACACTGACCATAACCGGGAATTCGCTGGATCAGGAAACTATCGCCTACCTGGATGCCCTGGATGGCAGTAATGGGCTTCAGATAACCAGGGTTGTGGTCCCACCAAGCACAGGTGGCGGGTCAGGGGGAGGCTCCAACGACGAGGAGGAAGAGGAAACAGAAACTCCCGCAACGCCTCCAACACCTACTGAGCCACCACCATCTGGAGAAATCACCGAGACCAACGAAGCGATTGAGGAAGAGCTCAATAACATTGTAATCCCTGACGATGGTGAAGAAATTTCTGAGGAAACAGTGGAAGCCATTGATTCGGCATTGGACAACGTTACCGACCTGGCAGAAGACACCAGAACACAAGTTGAGTCTGGTGATATCACTAATGACGACGCGATTCAGGTGCTTGATACGCTGGGCGACGCTTTAAACCTGGCGGGAGATGCTGCTGAACAGGGCGCGGAAATTGATGAAACCAATGTCACCGAATCGGTTACCAGCATCACCAATATCCTGAACGCTCTGGATAATGAAGAACCGCTGGAGCAATCCCAGGTAGAACAGTTGCAACAGGTTACCGAGCGAGCGGTGGACACAGTAGCAGACCTCATCGATGAGGAATCAACTGACGAAGAGGTGGAAGAACTGGTCTCGGATATCGAAGAGCTTCTGGTTTCCACAGAGAGAACTGGTGCCGGCCTGGATGAAAATATTGTGGCAGCAGCCCAGACTCTAAGTCAGAAAGCACTGGATAATACGCTGGATGATATCGCCGCCGAAGCTGGCATAGAAACGACAGACACGACTGATGTGGAGGCCACACAAAACCTGCTACGGGAAAACACCGAACTTCTGGATCGGGTACTGGAGGTGGCCAGCGTGGAACTGCCCTCCACTGCCGAACTGGACACGGTCGCGCTAGTGGATAATCTGGAAGCCAACGGCCTGGATTCGAATACGGCACAAGAGTTGACGGAAGATCTTTCCCAATTCGTCAATCCAGTTGGCGTCAACCTGGAATTGACCAATGGCACCAGCGTGAATGCCCTGGACGCGATGGTGGAAAGTGTGGGTGACAGCTCAACCACAATCTCTGTTGATGAACTAACGGGTTCGTTGTTGGTTGATGTGGGGGAGGCCGAAGTTCCAGTCAATGTAGCCAAGGTGGCGGTAGTGCCACCGGCGGTACCCGAAGGGGTGACGGTCCTGCCTGACGGCAGTGCACTGAGTGTAGCCGATGGAGTTGCAGTGACGATTGTTCCTGCACCAAAGGACCCCATCGGACTGGTCAGCTCCCTTGCCCCAGCGGTTGGTGATATTGATCTAGAAACGAACGGGGGAATAACGATCACCTCCGGAGATGGAGAGACTTTCTCAGGAACTTTCGGTTTTGATGACTCGCAGGGTACTGGCGCGGGCACGGTGGATGAGGTGACACTCAATGTTCCGGAAGAAGGTGATGCTTCTGATCCCAATTTCACTTATTCGGTGGATTACCCGGATGGTAGTCGTCAGACTATTGCCCCTTTTGTTGCTGATGACAGCTTCTTTGATTCGCTCGGTTCTCGAGGTTTGAGTTTTAATACGTCCAGAAGCACCGGCGTTGTTACGGTAATTGATGAGGAAACAAACAGTGTTTCCGAGTTTCGCCCGGACTATTTTGTCACTCCACTGACAGATACTGATCAGAGTTTTCTGGACGCGAATGCCGACGAAACTGGCATTGCCTATCGCGCAATTGACGTAAATGGTGATGGCGTTCTGGATTTCGAAGCCGTCTCTTCCTCAGGCGTGCAAGTCATTTATGGCTTGCCTTAGGGGAATCTAAAAGGCGAGAATTTGTGCAGCTTGTTTTCCCGTTGATGCAAGTTGCACTGTATGACGAAAAAACCTTTGACCGCCGAGAATGGCAGCTCAACGAGAGTGAGAATTGATAAATGGCTGTGGGCAGCGCGCTTCTACAAAACCCGCGCGCTCGCCAAACAAGCCATCGAGGGTGGTAAGGTCCACTGCGAGGGAGCGCGCACCAAGCCGAGCAAGGAACTCGAAGTAGGCATGGAGTTACAACTTCGCCAGGGCTATGAGGACAAGACAATTGTCGTAAAAGCCCTGAGCGATCAGCGTCGTGGCGCACCACAGGCGCAATTACTGTATGCGGAGACAGAAGACAGCATTCAGCGCAGGGAACAGCTGCAAACCCAACGCAAATCCCAACCCAGACACTGGCCCTCCCCTAGCAAACCCAACAAGAAAGATCGCCGACTGATCACC
>JAKSCP010000430.1 GCA_022360535.1 Pseudomonadales bacterium
CCAGCAGGGAGAGTAACCGGTTCAGTCAAGAGGTAGTGGGGCTGCCAGCCATAGTTGTATGCGGGCACGCTAAACAGATCCAGCGTCGATCCATCGGGTAGGGTTGCAGCGAACTTCATCTTCTTCCCACGGTAATGCATATGTGCCCGTAAACCCACTACAACAACCTCTTCGTCGAAACGATGATCGGCCTGTAATTCATAGTTGTTGTTTTGGGCTGGGACGGTGAAATGCGACGCAACGATCTGAGTCAACTTCTCATAGCGTGGCGGGGAATCGTGGAAGTAGAGGCCTAGATTCGTTTGATCAACCGTAGAGCGACCGTTAGTAACGTAATGAAATTGCATAGCCAGTTTGTGACCAGCCGGAATCAGCACACCGGTATCTTCTGGAAACTCAACCGCTTCTATCTTGCCGGGGGCATAACCTTCCAGAAAGCGGCGGGTGGCTGTTTCATTGTTGCGCTCCGGGCCCCAAAAATCATCGCCGGGAGGCACTACGTAAGTCATTAGGTGATGCAATACTGACTCATCACCCGCCTGATATTGCACAGCGCGCACCCAGCGATCTTCAGTAAACGGGAGTTCGACGGTGTGGAAATCGTAATCCAGTACACCGGTTGAAGCGACCGCGATCTCCGGACCTTCCACGATGTAGTCGGGCTCGCCAAGTAGCCACTGTTTACGATCAGAAAAGTCTAATTGTTCCAGCGGATCGATCTCACTTTCCCCCCGAGGAGCACCAGCATCGATCCAATGCACCACGGTTTGCAGTTCTTCCGCGCTTATATAGCGGGCATTGTTGGAGTGACCTATGTAGGGGTCAACCTGTGTTGGAGGCATGCGCTTGTTAAGCAGCACCTCTCTGATCATGGGCGACCACCCCATCAACATAATGTGACTGTCCATAGAGAAGGGACCGACCCCGTCCTGACGATGACATTCGGCACAGTTGTCGATAATGATTGGCGCAACTTCAGATGCGTAGTCTGGTGGCGTGGTGATGTGTTGCTCCTGGACCGGAAAGCTCAGAGCGCAAGATTGAGTGGGCACGGTCAGGGTGTCATCCACACCGCCATCGAGGAAGTCGCCTAAGACTTGTCCCAGTTCGTCGCTGGCGGGTCCGCGGTACAGCAGAGTAGACCGCACTGGATTAAAAACCAGCACCTGCCCCGCCTGATCAATACCCAGAGATTCAGAAATCAATTGGCCGGAGTCTTCCAATAGAGGTAACGGATAATCCAAAGCTGACATCGCTTCGCGACCGCGCCCATAGGAGTCAATCATCACGAAGCTAATGCCTTGTTGCCCTTGATCGCGCCATTGTTCATTCAAGGCCTGGAAACTGCTGACATGGCTGTCCATGTCCGGGCAATTAGCATCAAAGCTCATCATTACCAGCGCATCGCGGTGCAGGTATCGACTGAGTTGATGAAACTCGCCTTCGTAGTCAAGCATCGCGAAGTCACTGACCCTTTCCGGAGCGCCGAGACTATAGGGTGACAGCAAGGCAACGCCGAGCGCAGTTACTAGCGGAAACGCACGGGCAATTTGATGGAATGGGGTTGGCATAAGGCTGTGCATTTTAACGGCAACCCAGCACCCAATCACAGTTTTTAGGACTAATTGCCGTAAGTGATAAACCGTTGATCGAATTTGCCCGTGTATATTGGCTTGATTGGCGCCTGAAATGCCTGATTGTTGAGATATCCAGCGTTGCAGGAGCCATGTCGCCCCCATAAAATATGGCTTGTAACTCAGCCAATGCCGGCCGAATGGACGCCGGGTCCCACAGAATTAGCAGTGCTCATGAAGAAATTAACTACAGCCACTATCGTGGCCTTACTTTGTCTCAGCTCCTTCAATCAGGTGACGATGGCGCAACACTCTCATGGAGTCCTCTCACCGTCGGTGACATTCCCTCAGGATGACGCCGTTTTGCGCGAAGCTCCGCGCATGATCACCATGAGCTTTCGGGTCGATGTGCGCCTATTGAAACTCGCGCTCTATACTGACGATGGACAGTTCATAGACATCGGATTTGCCTATGATCACGCCAATATGGATCACAACTTCGTCACACCCATCCCAATGGAACTGCCGCCAGCGAAGTACTATGTGGCGGAATGGTCGGTGGTTGATGAAAGACAACGCTTCCTGCGGGGTGAGTTTCTTTTTTCGTTTGGCCCAGGTGCGGTACCGCCATCGGAAACCGTTGAGGCGTCCTACGGCAGCACTGACAAGGAAAACCTTCCCGATACGGGCGCTTACGCCCAGCCGCTCACCAACTGAATGCGGCCGGCCTCCCGCGTCTGCAACTCTCCATTTCCTCAATCGGATTGATAAACATTGAATAAAACCTGCCTCATCAGGGTCTTTTCTAGGGTGGGGCAGTTCACTTCAATAACAAGAAAATCTAAGCACTTCTGATTTAGTTTTTTACCGCCAGTGGCAGTATTGGGAATCCGTCATGAATGAAATGAACAAGATGGAAGCGGAAGTCCGCGAGTACTACGGCAAGGAACTGCAGAGCAGCGCAGATTTGAAGACCAATGTCTGCTGTACGGTGGTGGACTATCCAGACAGCATCAAGTCGGCATTAGCCAAGATACATGATGAAGTGGTCACCAAATACTATGGCTGCGGTCTCACCATTCCCACTCAGATTGCTGGTTTGAATGTCCTGGACCTGGGAAGTGGCACTGGCCGTGATTGTTATTTGCTCTCGCAGTTGGTTGGGGAATCTGGCTCAGTGACGGGGATCGATATGACTGACGAGCAATTAGCGGTCGCTAACCGGCATGTGGAATGGCATCGCGAAAAATTCGGTTACGCCAGGAGCAATGTGCGTTTTGTAAAAGGGAATATTCAGGAACTCTCCGCTGCAGGTATCGAATCGGATTTCTACGATGTCATTGTCTCGAACTGTGTTGTGAATTTGGCGACCAATAAACGTGCCGTCCTGGAAGAAGCCTACCGGGTCCTGAAAGAGGGGGGTGAGTTTTATTTTTCAGATGTCTACTGTGATCGCCGTTTGCCAGAACGTCTGGCAAGTGATCGTGAGCTCTACGGTGAATGCCTGGGCGGGGCGCTATATTGGAATGATTTTCAGAACCTGGCGAAGCAATGCGGTTTCAATGATCCCCGCATTATTGAGTCTCACCCTATCGCTATCGAAAACGCCTCAGTGGCGGCGAAAGTGGAGGGCTACCGCTTCTATTCAGTCACTTATCGTCTGTTTAAAATCGGTGAATTGGAGCCAGCCTGCGAAGACTATGGTCAGGCGGTTAAGTATCTCGGTGGAATGGAGGAGCAAGACAAGTTTTTCACTTTAGACGACCACCATATTTTCGAACAGGGCAAGGTGACGCCGGTTTGTGGCAATAGTCTGCTCATGTTGCAAGCTTCCCGCTATGCGCGTTTTTTCGAATTCTATGGCGATTTCAGTACCCACTATGGCATCTTTCCAGACTGTGGCGCCGATATTCCGTATAGTGCGAACAAAGCGGAAACACAAAACACCGATACCAACGGTTCTTCGTGTTGCTGACAGGCTATGGACGACAAGGTTGTACTAAAAAACGTAACTGATGACTCGGTACCACCGACGACGAAGTTTGTTAATCCAAATTTCACATTAACCGGCGAGTTGCGTGCTGCTGTGGATCCTCGGAGGTTGGACACCCTATGGATAAACACCGGCAGCCTCTGCAATCTCACCTGTGAGAACTGTTATATCGAGTCCAGCCCCACCAATGATCGGCTGGCTTACATCACATTGCAGGAAGTTGAGGGCTTGCTCGATGAGATAGAGCAAGAACAGATGGGTACGACAGAGATAGGCTTTACCGGTGGTGAACCGTTTC
>JAKSCP010000184.1 GCA_022360535.1 Pseudomonadales bacterium
CCCTGGGGTCCACTTTTTTCGCAGGTACAGCGTTCATATCCGCTGGAGCATTTGCCGCGGACGACACTGCCCTGGTATCTCAGTTTTGGCAGGCGGAATCTGACAATGAACTGGAAACCCTGCGTAATGAGCTGCTGGCGGGAAGCGCTGATATTTCGGAACTCTATGACCGGCTGAAGCAGGGTCCTGATTATGCCAGCGACGTTGAGGTGGGAGAGCTGGTTTATTACCGCACGGCAGCCGATGGCACAGAGTTTCCATTCATGGTGTACATCCCCGAAACCTATGATCCGGAAGATTCCTATGCGGTTGAGTTCATTCTCCACGGCGGAGTGGGTAGACCTAAACCGGAACCAGGGGACAATTTTTGGCAGCGTAGTTACGATCGAGTTGCCCAAAGTGATCGCATCATCGTTGTGCCGTCGTCCTGGAGAGAGAGGTTTTGGTGGGAAGACAGTCAGGCGGAAAACCTGCCAGCGATTCTGCGCATGCTAAAGCAGCGCTATAACATCGACGAGAATCGCGTGACCATGACTGGAATCTCCGATGGTGGCACTGGTGCCTACTTCTTTGCATTCAAACAACCAACCGAGTGGGCAGCCTTCCTTCCTTATATAGGACATCCCGGTGTACTACGAAATCCACAAAGTGGTGGTGGCTATCGATTGTATTTCGAAAACCTTATGGGCAAGCCACTCTATATAGTAAATGGTGAGAATGACCGTTTGTATCCGGCGGCTTCTTTGCAATCGTTTATCGCTATTCTGGAAGAGGAAGGGGTCAGTCACACCTGGCGTGTTATTGAGGAGGGTGGACACAATACTCGCTGGTTACCAGACGAACTGGACGCCATTGAACAATTCAAACTGGACAATCCAAGAGATCCGTTTCCAGAATCACTGCAATGGGTGGTGGACAGAACAGACCGCTACAATCGCAATCATTGGATTCGTGTTGATTCCACAGAGATTGCTGACAATCCCAGTTTGTTGAAAGTGGACAGACTGGGTAACAAGTTCATTGTCGTCGCACGAGGTGTGAAACAGTTCACACTGCTGCTCAATCCAGAGGAAGTAGACTTCACACAGAATTTCCAGGTGGACGTTAATGGAGTAACGCACTTCGATGGTCCAATTACCCAGAGTAAAGAAACGCTGCTGAATTGGGCGCAACAAGATTTAGATCGCAGTATGCTGATTACCGCTGAACTCCCAATTACCGTGCAATAGACGCGAATTGAAGAGTTGATCTCAGCCCTCTGACAGCGGTGGATTGGCTGTACATACCCTCGATCAACAGTTAGCATCTGCGAAACCTCTAGGACAAGATAGGACCAGAGGTTTCACTACAAAGAGAGCAAGGCCTTGAAGCGAAACATCAGACGCCAAATCGATATAGGTTTAACCGGTCTCGGTATTGCCATCATTTTTTCTGCGGTGATACTTGGGGGCTCGCTCGAGATTCAGGCTCAGTTGCCATTGGCCTTGCTGGGCGTATTGTTGATGGAGGCGGGAGTATGGGGCCTGTCTACCAAGCTGTTTCCCAATGAGCGCCGTTACAGCCAGTTGCGTGAAGAGGGTGATCAGATGATTGCCTTGATTCGAGAGCTCAATCACGCAGCCATCGCTAAATCGAGAGGCGAGGAAGACGCCAAACGTTTCCAGGCAACTCTCGAAAAAATGCACGAATCGGTGGTGAAGATGGCGGAATTGGCCGCCAAAGAAGACGGTGTGCCGAATCCGATGGCGCCTCCCTCCCAAGACACCTAGCACAGTAACTTTCCACTCTCCTATCTCCTCTCTTTCCCTCCTGGCTCGAAGCTGGCCTTTTCCTGGCGTGCGAATTTTCCTGCATCGCAGTACACTGCGGAAATGACTCGATCGATGGTTAACAAGCTGCAGGTAGACTCCCGACTGCGGGAGTTTATTGACAACGAAATACTTCAACGTCTGGATCTGGACCGGGAGAGTTTCTGGCAGAACTTTTCACAGTTATTGGCAGATTTCACGCCACGTAATGTATCTCTGTTGCAGCACAGAGATGAATTGCAAAGCCGAATCGATGACTGGCACCGCTCGGCGCGAGAGCAGAATCAAGCGCACGACGGGGCGGCATACAAAAATCTTCTTCAACAGATCGGCTATCTCAACGCCGACTGTCCTGATTTCAAGATCACCACTAGTAATGTGGATCCTGAAATTGCTTTGCAGGCCGGACCGCAATTAGTTGTGCCAGTAAAGAACGCTCGCTTTGCACTCAACGCAACCAATGCGCGCTGGGGAAGCTTGTATGATGCCTTGTATGGCACCGATGCCATTCCCGAAACCGGCGGTGCCGAACGGGTGGGTGCCTACAATCCAAAACGTGGCGAGAAAGTTATCGCCAGAGCTCGCGAGTTTCTGGATGCAAGTTGTCCTCTTACCCAAGTTAGTCATAGTCAGGTAACTGCTTATACGGTTAGAGACGGGCGACTGGTCTGTCAGACTAAAGGCGGTGAGACCACATTGGCTGACGAGACCCAATTCAAAGGCTATCGGGGCGAACCACAAAATCCTACGGCCGTGTTGCTGGAAAATAACAGACTCCATATTGAGATACAGCTTGACCGGCATGCTGAAGTTGGAGCAACCGATGTTGCTGGCGTGAATGATGTGGTACTGGAAGCGGCGATAACGACCATTCAGGACTGCGAGGATTCGGTTGCCGCCGTCGATGCGGAAGACAAGCTGGAGGTTTACAGAAACTGGCTCGGGTTGATAACGGGAGAGTTGGAAGAGAAGCTAGTGAAGGGTGGTACAGAAATTACTCGGCGACTACGTAACGATCGTGACTATCTGGCTCCTGATGGAAGTGAGTTCAGTTTACCCGGACGCAGCTTGATGCTCGTGAGAAACGTTGGCCACCTGATGCGCAATCCCGCAATCCTTGATGCCGATGGAGAAGAGATATTCGAAGGCATCATGGATGCGGTCATTACCGGAGCGATAGGTGCTCTCGATGTTCTGGGCAAAACCGCGCTTAGTAATTCTCGTACTGGCAGCGTGTACATCGTAAAACCGAAGATGCATGGCCCGGATGAGGTC
>JAKSCP010000111.1 GCA_022360535.1 Pseudomonadales bacterium
GCATTCTTCAAGGCGTTGCTGTTCCTCGGTTCTGGTTCGGTGATACTTGCCATGCATCACGAGCAGGACATCTTCAAGATGGGCGCATTACGTAAGGTGCTGCCGATCTCATTCGCGTCATTCATGATTGGAAGTCTGGCGCTCACCGCGTTCCCCTTTACCTCCGGTTTCTTTTCCAAAGATGAGATTCTGCTCGTTGCCATCGAATTGGAAGGAGTAGGTTTCTGGCTCTGGTTAGGTGGCGTGGTTGGTGCATTCTTTACGGGTATTTATACCTTCCGGCTTATGTTCGTCGTGTTCTTTGGTGAGAATCGGGGCCATCATTGCGAGGGCGAGTACGGCGGTTGGAATATGTCGGTGCCGTTAATGATCTTGATGGTGCTGTCGCTGGTAGGTGGATTTATTCACATTCCAGTGGAAGCGGTGTTCAGTCACGGCGAAGCTCACGAAGAGCATCATGCCAGTCTGCTAATAGAAGGCATCATGATTGCGGTGCCACTGATTGGTATCGGCATCGCCTATTTGTTCTATGGATCGAAGACCCTGTCTGTCGAAAACCTGATGGCGTCACCGTTCGCACAGAACCTGCACAAATTCTGGAACAGCGGCTGGGGTATGGACTGGTTGTACGACCGCCTGTTTGTGTTTCCGTTTATGTGGCTTGCCCGCATTAATGCTAAAGACATCGTTGACCAATTCTATGGTCTGGTGGTTGAAGTCAATCGCACCGCCCACCAGATGATCGTGAAATCACAAACCGGTTATTTGCGCTGGTATGCGCTGAGTGTGGCCACTGGCCTGGTGCTGATTATTACGCTGGGAGTATTGTCATGATCCTGGTGGCAATAATCGCGTTGCTCTTCATTGGTGGCATCCTGGCGTGGTTCACGGAATCGATTAATCCACGCTTACCCAGAGTCGTTGCCTTATTTACAGTTTCTCTCACGCTGATTTTTATGCTCACGTTGTTAGGCAACACAGGAGCAGAATGGATTGCGTCTGTTGAGGCTGATTGGATACCCCGGTTTGGTATTTCCTTTTATCTGGCAGTAGACGGATTAAGTCTGCTGCTCATCCTGCTCACCGCGTTTCTCGGCATCATCTCCATAGGTTCGGCATGGGATGAGATCACCGAGCGAGCTGGTTTCTTCTATTTCAATTTGTTGTGGACTCTGGCCGGTGTAGTAGGTGTGTTCACGGCGCTGGATTTATTTCTGTTCTTCTTCTTCTGGGAAGTGATGCTGATCCCGATGTACTTCATCATCGCGATCTGGGGGCATGAAAACAAAAATTACGCGGCGATGAAGTTTTTTATATTCACCCAGGTTACCGGCATGCTGATGCTGGTGTCTATTTTGGTGCTGGCGTATTTCCACTACGTACAAACGGGCGCATTCAGCTTTAACTACCATGATTTGCTCAACGTCAGCTTTTCTGGCCGCCTAGAGATGTGGGTGATGCTGGGCTTCTTCGTTGCCTTTGCAACCAAGTTGCCGAGCGTACCGATTCATAGCTGGCTCCCGGACGCTCACAGCCAGGCGCCGACGGCAGGCAGTGTGATTCTTGCCGGCATTTTGTTGAAGACCGGTGCCTACGGATTGATACGGTTTGCCGTGCCACTGTTTCCTGCGGCTTCGATGGAGTTCGCGCCGGTAGCGATGACTCTGGCGGCGATCAGTATTCTGTACTGCGCGAAGGTCGCGTTTGCGCAACACGATATCAAGCGCTTGATTGCCTACACCAGTGTCAGCCATATGGGCTTTGTGACACTGGGTGTTTACGCCTGGAACGAGCAGGCGCTGCAAGGCGCGGTGATGACCATGTTGGCTCATGGCCTGAGTGCGGCAGCTCTGTTCATGTTGGCCGGCGGTCTGCAGCATCGAATCCATACTCGTAACATGCCTGATATGGGTGGTTTCTGGGCCAAGGTGCCACGCATGGCAATCGTGGCGTTGTTCTTTTCCGTTGCTGCCTTGGGTATGCCGGGGCTTGGTAATTTCATTGGTGAGTTTCTGGCTCTGCTGGGTGCTTTCCAGGCCAATATCTGGCTTACGGTGGTGTCGGCATTTGGTTTGATCTTTGCCTCGGTGTATTCGCTTTGGGTGATTCAGAAAGTCTTTCAGGGCGAGTACAACAGTTCGAAGTTTGATGACAGTCATCTCAGCGATCTAAGCCGGAGAGAAATGCTGTACTTCGGTGCCATGATGATCGGACTGGTGTGGATGGGTATGTACCCACAATCGTTCCTGGATTTATCCGCTGGTACCCTGAGTGGGCTATTGTCCGCTACCACTGATGCTGCGGTGGCAGCAGTGGAGGTGGCGCAATGACAATGACGTTATCTGATCTGCTGCCTTTGATGCCGCTGTTGCTAGTGACTGGCACGGCAGTGTTAGCCATGGCTGTGGTTGGTATTAAACGCCACTATACGCTGACGGTGCTGGTGACTATTACCGGTTTGTTGCTTGCGACTATCGTGGCGGCGACGATGATGTCGTCCACTAATCAACAGGTAACGCCGCTTCTCATCGTCGATCAGTACAGCTTGTTCTTTACTGTAATTACCTGTGCCAGTGCGATGTTCATCGCGATTCTCAGCTATCCGTATCTGCAGAATCTGCAGGATCAGCGCGAAGAATATTATTTATTGCTTGGTGTCGCGACGATCGGAGCTGTGGTGATGGTAAGCAGTAACCATTTTGTCAGCACGATTTTAGGATTGGAAACCCTCAGCATGTCTCTCTACGGCATGGTGGCCTATCCGGTACATGTTAAGGACTCCGCCAAGTTCCCTCTGGAAGCTTCGGTGAAGTATCTGGTGCTGTCTGCAGCCGCCTCAGGCTTCATGCTATTCGGTATGGCTCTGGTGTATGCACAGACTGGCACCTTGGCTTTTAGCAGTGTTGTGGAGCTGGTTAATGGTGAGACAGAAGGGCTGGGAGCAGGTTTTTCCGTCGTCGCACTGCTTATGATTGTGGCTGGCGTTGCTTTCAAACTATCGCTGGCGCCTTTTCATATGTGGACGCCGGATGTTTACGAAGGATCGCCAATTCCGGCAACCACTTACCTGGCCACGATCGGTAAGGCGGGCATGTTTGTTGTGCTGTTGCGTTTTATTGAAGCTTCAGATGCGCTGGAGTTCGAAGGGGTGGTGCTGGTGCTGTCGTTATTGGCTGCGGCATCTATCCTGGCTGGCAATCTATTGGCACTGCTGCAGGAAAACATCAAACGCATCCTGGCGTATTCATCCATCGCCCATATGGGTTATGTGTTGATCGCGATTATCGCCAGCTTTTATGTTGAAGGTAGCATTAGTGTGGAAGCAGTAACTTTCTACCTGCTGGCTTACATGATCATGTCGCTTGGTGCCTTTGGAGTTGCCTCGGTGATTTCTTCCAGCGAAACTGAGCGTGACCATATCGATGATTACACGGGTCTGTTCTGGCGTTCACCGTGGTTAGCACTGGTGTTTACCGGAATGCTACTGTCACTAGCCGGTATCCCTCTCACTGTTGGTTTCATCGGTAAGTTCTACTTGTTCTTTGCCGGGGTTGAAGCGGCCCTGTGGATGCTATTAGTCGCCTTGATCATCGGTAGCGGCATTGGGCTCTATTACTATTTGCGAATAGTCTACCGAATGGTGTTGAAGGCAGACGCTGCGACTCCGTTGACCAGCAATGGTGCCGCCAGTCTCAGTGCCTACGGTGTGCTGGCAGTATTGTTCGTGCTTTTACTCATCCTGGGGGTTTATCCTGCCCCGGTCATGAATCTCATTGAGGTGATCTCGGCCACCATTTAGACGCATTCGGCCGGGCAGGCACTATTCGAACGCGTCACAGATCGCAGTGCAGAAAAATTCCAGGCGAGTAAAGGGCCTGGTAACTCATGCGCCTTAAACCAGATCTCATTCAATTGGTTCCATTATTCCTAGCCATTAGCGTGCTCGTCGGGCTGCATTGGTGGGGACAGGACAGCTTGCTCGCACAGCAGTTGGAGTTCGACCGATCCAATCTGCGGCAATTCTTCGAAACGGACAGTTTCGATAATGATCTTGTGACCGACGCGTACCTGATTCCAGTTGAGGCTGAAGACTCTCCTCTGGTGAATACTCATTTGCTGGGTTTACAAAGGGATCGTCTGGCCTATCGGGCGAGAAGCAACGGAGAGGTAGTCGCTGTTGCGGTTCCCGCCACGGCAGAAGACGGATTCAATGGCGTGGTTGAGTTACTCATTTCCGTGGACATGTTTGGCCGCATCGGTGCGGCAAGAGTCATCGAGGATTTAACTGGAGATGATCTGTACGGCACTGTGGCGACTATCGAATCCAAATGGATGGAGGAATTTAGCGGAGCCACCATGCGGGACATTCTTGGCATTAGTTGGTCAACCATCACAGCAGACCGGGAATATGACCAGTTCGTTGGTGCCTCCATCACGCCGAAGGCAGTATCGAATCGAATCTACGATGCCTTGGTGTTTTATCAGTCAAACCGTATAGAACTCATGCGCGGAGCTAGCATTGAACTTCAATGATCATTTCTCTGGGCATGCGGGGGTGTACGCAGCAGCACGCCCCGACTACCCGCATGAGCTCTTCGAGTATTTAAACGGGATTTGCAGCAAGCATGAGATTGCCTTTGATTGTGCGGCGGGCAATGGCCAGGCTACCCGGGGTTTGTTGCCGTTTTTTTCTGTTGTGCTAATGAGCGATGGCAGTTCTAAGCAAATCGAACAGGCAAAGGCCTTGTGTGAAAAGTCTGCGTCGCTGCACGCCAGCGTGATGCTCGCTGAAAATCTGGGACTCAAATCGGCAACGCTGGATCTGGTGACCGTGGCCCAGGCCTTACACTGGTTTAACCTGGATAATTTTTTTACCGAAGTAGACAGAGTACTGAGGACCGACGGAGTTTTTGCCTGTTGGAGTTACGGTATCCACAGCATTAACCAAAGTTGCGACAGAGTTGTTTATCGACTGTACGAGGACATAGTTGGTGAGTACTGGCCACCACAACGACGTCTGGTTGAAAACCACTATGCCGGGATTGACTTCCCGCTTACTGAAGTGACGGTGCCTGATTTCAAGCTGGAGAAACAATGGTCGATAGAGCAGGTTTTGGGGTACCTCCGTTCCTGGTCTGCGGTGCAGCGTTACGCTAAAGATCGCCAGCAAGATCCTGTGGCGATTATCGAGCCTGATTTGCGGCTGGCCTTTGGTGAAGAGAAGGTGAGAACTATTAGCTGGCCTTTGAATCTAATTGTAAGAAAGAAGGCATAGACTTCAGTTAACCTGCCGGGAATGAAAGTCACCGCAAGTGAACCATCGTTGTTACGGGAGAATCGTGTGAGCAAGATAGCAGTGATTGGGGGTGGCAGTTTTGGAACTGTCATCGCAAACATCACGGCACTCAATGGGCATTCAGTCATGTTCTGGATGCGTAGTGAAGAACTTGTGCAGGAAGTAAACGAAAAGCACGAGAATTCACAGTATTTACCGGGCTACAAGCTGAGTGAACTGGTAGTGGCAACTCATGACATGGAAGCGGCGGTTGCTGACAGTGATCTGGTTTTTGTGGCGGTGCCCAGCGGTTCGTTTCGTTCGGTAGTGCAGCAACTGGTCAGTTGCGTGTCTAGTAATACCATGTTGGTGAGTACTACCAAGGGTATAGAGGCAGGCAGCTTTAAGCTGATGAGCCAGATTCTGTCTGAGGAATCACCCGATTCGCAGGTCGGTGTGTTGAGCGGTCCCAACCTGGCCAAGGAGATTGCCGCCGGCCATCTGACAGGAACAGTAATCGCCAGCCCCCACGAAGCTGTTCGTGAAACCGTAAAGGAAGTACTGAAATCTGAACATTTTCGCGTCTATACCAACGATGATATGTTCGGTGTTGAATTGGGCGGGTCATTAAAGAACATTTACGCCATCATTGCCGGTATGGCAGAAGCCATTGGTTTGGGGCACAACACCAACAGCATGTTGGTCACACGCAGTCTTACTGAAATGGCCAGATTCGGCAGCGAGCTGGGAGCTGATCCGATGACGTTCCTGGGACTATCGGGGGTCGGCGATTTAGTAGTGACCTGTTCTACACCGCTGAGCCGAAACTTTCGCATTGGTCAGGCTCTCGGTAGAGGCAAATCGATTGACGAAGCCGTGGCTGAGGTTGGTCAGGTGGCAGAAGGCGTTAACACGGTGAAACTGGTTAAAGAAAAGGCCGATAAGATGAATGTCTATATGCCACTGGTTACCGGTCTGTATAAAATCATTTATGAGCAAGAGTCCATACGCAACATTATGTCCTCTCTCATGCTCAGCGAGCAGGCGCTGGATGTCGAGTTTGCCGCCAGTGCTGAGAAAAGTTTGTCCTAAGGAGTTTACATGTCAGAAGAGTTAGATGATTTGGTTGATAACCTGAGAGAGCCGTCAACCTGGATTCGGGTATTGTTTATGCTGGTCTTCGGCTTGGTGTTGTACCTCATCATTGTGCCCATTACTTTGGTGCTGGCACTGGGACAAGCCTTATTCAGTATCGTGACCGGCGATGAGAATGACAATCTCCGAAAGTTTGGTGCCGCCATGAGTCTGTATGTGCATCAGGTTTTACGTTTTCTCACGTTCAATTCCGATGAAAAACCGTTTCCGTTTTCCGATTTCCCTGGAATTGATATCAACGATGACATTGATGAGTTAGATGTAACAGAAGCAGAGGATAAGCCCAAAAAGAAAAAGGCCGGTAAAAAAACCGCCGCCAGGACTGTGAAGAAAACTCCACGTAAGCGGGCAACAACCAAGAAAGCAGCATCAGCAGAAAAGAAGGAGGACGGTTCGGACGGTGAGCCTGTCAGCGATTGAATTGAAAATGGTATTCGCAGGTAGAGTCGATGCGCCTCGTGCTATTCCGACACGGTGAAGCGGAATCCTACGCCGAGAGTGATTCCTCGCGTCAGCTCACAAAATCCGGATCAACCGACAATCACAAGGTGATTGCAAAACTCAGGGATAGCTTAGACATCCCGCGGGAAATTCTGTGCAGCCCTTATCTACGGGCTCAACAGACCGCCACAGACTTGATTTCGGCCATTCCCGGACTTAGATTTCAAGAATTCGAGTTGCTGGTACCCCATACCAAGTGTACACAGCTACTGAGCTCCTTAGCTGAGCGGTTGGAGGCAGAGGTGGCAAAGAGCGGGCTGATGTTGGTTGGCCATAATCCATTGTTGTCCGACTTGCTCTGCCTGCTGGTCGATGGGCAAACACCGGCAGACCGCTACCTTGGTACCAGTAATATTGTTAGCCTAAGGCTTGAAGTAATGGCGCCCGGGTGTGCAGAATTAGAGTCATGGTTTACACCAGATTAAATATTATGCCGCACAAGATTCTCATTGTCTTAATCACACTAGGTGGATGGATTAGCAGCGTCACTTTGGCGCAAGAAGAAGACCATCCCCTGATCAGTCGCTTTCCCGATTCTGAAGTAGTTGATGTAGAGTTTGTCGAAGACGCCAATTACCGCCTGGTACTTGGAACCCTGCAACGGACTCGCGGAGTGGTCGTTCCGGAAAACTCCGAGCGCCTTCGTGGTGACGTGACGAAGTTGCGCTATGAGATATCTCAAGAATTTACCGGCGATGATGTTTTCGAATTTTTTCAGCAACAATTCGCTGATAGTGGCTATGACATGCTGTTCACCTGCAGTGGGCGCGAATGTGGCAGCAGTAATTACTGGGCTAATGACATATTCCGTAATCGTGTACTGTATGGACCCGAGCGCAATCAACACTTCATGGCGCTGCAAGCAGGTGATGCCCATTTGGTTCTCTACATCATTACCCGGGGTAACCGACGCACTTATGCTTACCTTGAAATCGTCGAAGAGGAGGGGGCAGCTCCAGAAATTAGTCTGCCTTCGTCAGAACTTCTCGCTTCGATAGCAGATACCGGCAGCATAGCGATTCCGGGACTGTCGTTTATCAATGACAGACAACTGGAAGACACCCAGGTGCTGGCAGATATAGCCAGCGAGTTGGCTGCTAATACTGAATTGCAACTCTATGTGGTTGCACATTTGAGCGGCAGTCAAGAATTGGAGCAGTTGTTGAATCGCTCGACAGCCAGAGCCCAGACTGTGCGGCAGCAGCTTATCAACCTGGGGGTGGAAGCGAACAGGTTAGTAGCCAGAGGTTTGGGGCCCCTGGCACCTTCATGTGCCGGAGATAATTGCAGGGAAAGGGTAGAACTGGTGATCCGTTAACCTGGGTTAACGGATTAGAGACAGAAACTCGTTACGTGTCGTCGCGCTGTTTCTGAATGCGCCTAACATGCAGGATGTGGTCATTACTGAATTCTGTTTTTCGACGCCTCGCATTTTCATACACATGTGTTCTGCTTCGATTATCACTGCGGCGCCAGCAGCACCTGTTTGCTCAACAATACAATTAGCAATCTGACTGGTCAGATTTTCTTGAATCTGCAGACGCCGGGCAAATACATCAACGATGCGAGCAATTTTGGACAGGCCGATAACTTTACCTTTAGGAAGGTATGCTACATGGCACTTCCCGATAAACGGCAGCATGTGGTGCTCGCACATCGAATAGAGTTCGATGTCTTTGACGATAATAATTTCATCGTTTTCAGAAGGAAACAGAGCCCCATTGACAACTTCGTCGATATCCATGGAATAGCCCTGGGTAAGGAATTCCATAGCCTTGGCAGCCCGCTTTGGTGTATCCAATAAACCAGCACGCTCTGGGTTTTCACCAATGGCTTTTAGAATTTCCAAATAAGCCTGTTCCATATTTATCACTCACTAGTCGATTAGATGGCGTTAAGTCATAGCCTTTATAACCGATTCCCTACTTAACAACCGCGCTAAAACTACGATAAACCACTGTAGAGGTAAAGGTTTACGGTTCAATTAGTTTCCTTTAATGAGCTGAGAAAGATTCAAGACCAACCATGCTGCTTGCTGAGTACATCAATAACACCGCCCAACTCTTCGCTAATGCTGACTTGCACTTTGGGCACGGCACAGACAATGCGATTGATGAGGCGGTCTACCTGGTGTATTCGGGTTTAGGTATCAATTTCGCTGAAGACTTTCGCAGCTCAAGACGTGTACTAAGTACGCCAGAGCTGCACACTTTGGATGAGTTTGTGAGACGCCGTATTGAATCCCGTGAACCGGTTGCCTATATCGTAGGTGAAGCATGGTTTTGTGGGCTTCCATTTTTTGCTGACGAACGCGCACTGATTCCACGATCCCCGATAGCGGAGCTGATTGAAAAACAGTTCGCTCCGTTGATTTCCTCACCCCCGGCTTTAATCCTGGACATGTGTACCGGAGGAGGCTGTATTGGTATTGCCTGTGCGCTGCAGTTTCCACAGGCTGAAGTTGATCTGGTCGATATCAGTGAAGCAAGCCTGGCCCTGGCCAGAAAGAATAGTGATCGACATGGCACCTCTGATCGAGCGCGGACGTTGCAATCCAATTTGTTTTCGGAGGTTGATAGGCAGTATGACCTGATCGTTGCGAATCCGCCTTATGTGTCCAGGCAAGAGATGCAATCGCTTCCACCTGAATATCTGCATGAACCTCGCCATGGCCTGGAGTGTGAAGACGAAGGCCTCGCACTGCCGCTACAGATTTTGCAACAGGCAGAGCACTATCTCATATCAGAAGGGCTACTGATTATGGAAGTTGGCAACAGCGAAGAAGCTTTGCAGAAGCGGTTAGACAAGCTGCCTATGTTGTGGCTGGAATTTGAGTTTGGTGGTCATGGGGTGATGGCCATCACCTCGCAGGAGCTGGTGAAGTTCAGAGAGGCGTTGAATTAGTGTACAATGCACGCCTTTTTTGGCCAGCCAATCCCCGCATCAGTTAGGCGCCAATCCCCATGTCAGGTAATAGTTTCGGTAAATTGTTCACCGTGACCAGTTTCGGTGAAAGCCATGGTCCTGCACTCGGCTGTGTTGTCGATGGCTGTCCTCCTGGTTTGGAGTTGAGCGAGGCGGATATGCAACGGGATTTGGACCGTCGCAAGCCAGGGCAATCCCGGTTTACCACTCAGCGCAGGGAAGACGACGCGGTCAAAATTCTTTCTGGAGTATTTGAAGGCAAGACCACAGGTACGCCAATCGGCTTGATCATCGAGAACACCGATCAACGCCCCAAAGACTACAGCAAGATTAAAGACCAGTTTCGACCAGCCCATGCTGACTTTACTTACTATAAGAAGTACGGCATCAGGGATTATCGCGGAGGCGGCCGATCTTCAGCCCGCGAAACTGCCATGCGGGTGGCGGCAGGCGCCATAGCCAAGAAGTACCTGCAGCAGCACTGTGGTCTGCAGATCGCTGGTTATCTGAGCCAGCTGGGCCCAATCGCGATCGAGCAGGTGCAGTTGGATCAGGTGGAACAGAACCCTTTTTTCTGTCCAGATCCCGGCAAAGTAGGGGAAATGGAAGACTATATGGCTGCCCTGAGTAAAGAGGGCAACTCCATTGGTGCGAAGATCAGTGTGCAGGCCACAGGGGTGCCGGTGGGCCTGGGTGAGCCTATATTTGATCGGTTGGATGCAGATATCGCGAAAGCCATGATGAGCATCAATGCGGTAAAAGGCGTCGAGATTGGCGCCGGATTCGATTCTGTAGCTCAAAAAGGTACTGAACACCGGGACGAAATTGGTGTCGATGGGTTTCACAGCAACAATGCGGGTGGAGTCCTGGGCGGCATATCCAGTGGTCAGGATATCCTGGTGAATCTCGCCCTGAAGCCCACGTCCAGCGTCAGGATTCCGGGCAATTCCATTACAATTGATGGATCCGAGACTGAGGTGGTAACCACCGGTCGTCATGATCCCTGTGTCGGCATCAGGGCGACCCCTATTGCCGAAGCGATGTTGGCACTGGTGCTGATGGACCACCTGCTGCGTGATCGTGCCCAGAATGGCGAAAGGCAAACCTGACAATCAGTTGGTTTAAATAAGATTAGTTTTAATTACAAAGAGTTAAGTTAACAAATTGATAGTTAACTTTAAATGGAAGAAGCTATGAGCGGAAAGACACTGTATGACAAGATCTGGGATGCCCACCTGGTTAAGGAGCGGGATGACGGCACCTCTCTAATCTACATTGATCGCCATCTGATCCATGAAGTGACCTCGCCCCAGGCCTTCGAAGGGCTGCGTCTGGCGGGCAGGGCACCGTGGCGGGCGGATGCCAACTACGCAACCCCAGACCACAACATTCCCACTACCCGGGCGGAGCGCAGCCAGGGTTTGGCAGGAATTGTTGATCCAGTGTCCAAAATCCAAGTCAAGACGTTGGATGATAATTGTAAAGAATTCAATATCTTCGAGCTTGAAATGAATGATTTACGTCAAGGTATCGTCCATGTGATCGGTCCCGAGCAGGGCATTACCCTGCCAGGCATGACTATTGTCTGTGGCGATTCCCATACCTCTACCCATGGCGCCCTGGGTGCCCTGGCTCATGGCATAGGCACTTCCGAGGTAGAGCACGTGCTGGCCACACAGTGCCTGATGCAGAAAAAGATGAAGAATATGCTGGTTCGGGTCGATGGGGAGCTTAAGACCGGCGTCACGGCGAAAGATATCGTACTGGCGATCATAGGCCGCATCGGCACTGCCGGCGGCACTGGCTACACCATCGAATTTGGTGGTGATGTGATTAAAGCCCTCAGCGTGGAAGGCCGTATGACGGTGTGCAATATGGCCATAGAAGCCGGGGCCCGCGCCGGTCTGGTGGCGGTTGATCAAACTACCCTGGACTACATCGAAGGCCGGCCGTTGGCGCCTGCCGGTGAACTCTGGGAGCAGGCTGCTGC
This sequence comes from Pseudomonadales bacterium, assembly GCA_022360535.1. Taxonomy (GTDB): domain Bacteria; phylum Pseudomonadota; class Gammaproteobacteria; order Pseudomonadales; family Pseudohongiellaceae; genus UBA9145. The sequence goes on from JAKSCP010000111.1 coordinate 11,847, forward strand.
TGCCTGGTCTGAGTTGGTTAGCGATGACGATGCCCAGTGGGATGCGGTAGTGGAGCTGAATGGCACCGACATAGAACCCCAGGTGACCTGGGGAACCTCGCCGGAAATGGTGGCACCGGTCAATGGCAGTATCCCCGATCCCAGCGCGGAGACTGACGCCATCAAGCGGCAGAATATGGAGCAGGCGCTGCGCTATATGGGCCTGGAGGGCGGTACTGCGATCAAGGATATCAAGCTGGACTGCGTGTTTATTGGATCCTGTACCAATTCCCGTATCGAAGACCTGCGGGAAGCGGCAAAAGTCGTGGCCGGCAAGCAGAAGGCGGCCAATGTGGAGCTGGCCCTGGTGGTGCCAGGCTCGGGCCTGGTCAAGCAGCAGGCGGAAGCGGAAGGCCTGGACCAGATATTCGAGGCTGCAGGCCTGGAATGGCGGGAACCAGGCTGTTCCATGTGCCTGGCCATGAATGCTGACCAGTTGGGCGAAGGCAAGCACTGCGCCTCCACCTCCAACCGCAATTTCGAAGGCCGCCAGGGCTTTGGCGGCCGCACTCATCTGGTAAGTCCTGCTATGGCAGCCGCCGCGGCGGTGCACGGGCATTTTGTCGACGTTCGGGAACTCGGCTAGTCAGGAACAGAAATCATGAAGAAATTTACTGTAGAACAAGGACTTGTATTACCTTTGGACCGCGCCAACGTGGACACGGACTTCATCATTCCCAAGCAGTTCCTGAAATCCATCAAACGCTCCGGGTTCGGCGTGAACCTGTTCGACGAGCATCGTTACCTGGACAAGGGCGAGCCGGACGCTGACAACAGCAAGCGCCCGTTGAATCCGGACTTTGTGCTCAATCAGCCCCGTTATCAGGGGGCCTCGATCTTGTTGGCGCGTGACAATTTTGGTTGTGGATCTTCGCGGGAACATGCTCCCTGGGCTCTGGATGACTACGGATTCCGGGCCATCCTGGCACCCAGCTTTGCCGATATCTTCTTCAATAACTGTTTCAAGAACGGCATCCTGCCCATCGTATTGGACCGAGCCCTGATCGATGCGCTGTTTCAGGAGGTGGAAGCAGAAGAGGGCTATAGCCTGGCAGTGGACCTGCCCCGGCAACAGATCAGCAAACCAGATGGCTCCCCCATTCCCTTTGCAGTGGACGGTTTCCGCAAGCAATGCCTGATGGAAGGCCTGGACGACATCGGTATTACACTGCAGGACGCCGAGACTATTCGAGACTTTGAGAATCAGTGGCGAACGACGGCGCCCTGGTATTTCACCACGCC
>JAKSCP010000201.1 GCA_022360535.1 Pseudomonadales bacterium
ATCGAAGAAATAATCGTCGAAGGTCAGGCTACCCGAGAAGGGATTACCGACCTGGCTATCGACGTTGCTCGTTTTGGAACACAAGTTCAGTTAATAAGCTCGGTGGAGATTGAAACTGGTGGCTTTACCAACTTTGGAGAACTGGCATCCGGATTGATCCGGGGTGCAAACATCGGTTATTCACCTGATGAAGGGGAGTTCACCATTCGTATTGATGGCGGCACCGACCGCGATACTTTGTTGTTGTTAGACGGCGTCCCCACCTTTGATCGCGGCACACCCCTGGAAAGCCTGTGGGGTGCGACTGCGATCGATCCTCGCATGATTGAGAACGTGGAAATCTTCCGCGGCGGCCAGAGTCTTTACTTCGGTGGTAACGGTGGTCTGGGTGTGGTCAATGTGCTGTACAAAAGGCCGGAAGCCGGCGATGACATGCACGGCGAGTTTGGTGTCTATGCCGGGGACTTTCGCACCAGAGAGATGTACGGCAACGTAACCTTTCCAATCAACGATGATCACTATCTGATGTTTTTCGGGCGTTCTTACGAAACCAATGCCCATGAAATCTTTACCCGTGAAATGTTTACTGACAATGTACAGGCCCTGGGTGGATTTCATAAATTTCCCTACAGCTACAACAACCTGGGCATTAAATACTTGTGGGCACCTTCAGATGAAACGGAGTTCAGAATTGGCTATCAACACTCCACTATCGATTTCCGCGATTCTTTCCCCCATATCACAGTTTTCCAGCCAAACTTCACCGAGTTCCCCATGTGGGAAACCAATTTCCGTCACGAGTTCTCCGATGATTTACGCCTCGAGATTCAGGGCTATTACACCAATCCAAGGCTTTGGAACACCGAGCTGGATGCACGAGTCTGCAATATCCCACGCCTCGGTGATCTGCCACAGGAATTTCAGGATCTGGCGGCGGCACAAGGCATAACCGGGTTTAGCACAGCAACAGAGTTTGAAACCTTTGCCAATGCGACACCCGGTTTGCCGGCTGGCTGTGTCACCAACCCATTTGGCAATCGGGGCCTGGCTGCCGTGCAGGCTGATGTGGGCTACTACGTCGACGACGACGGTAATCCTTACGGCACGGTGGATAACCCTTTTCCAATAGGCGCGCCGATCGGTTACGTCATTCAAAGTGTTGCCAGCTTTGGCACGGGTGCTCCCACCAAAGGTTTCGGAGAAGTTGATCAGTTCAAGGCGGGTTATAACGACTGGGGTATCAACTCCCGTCTGCGCTACTCATTCAATGAAAACTTTGAGGGCGTCATAGGTTTTCAAAACATTACCTATGAAGATGGCTCACACCAGGCTTACGGGATGACCGATGACAAAGTGGAAACCAATGGCCTGTATGGTGAAGTGCGGTTCTCTTCTGATCGCTTTATCCAAACCAATTTCTCGATCTCCGCGCGGCAGGATTTTAATGATGCCTTTGACGATGAAGACATCTGGAAATACGGATTTCGCCAGGAACTTCCGGCCGGTTTCTACTTCCGATCCAACGGCGGAACTTCATACAGCCAACCAACTCTGCGAGAAGCTGGCTTCCGCGGTAATACTGTTGCAAACCCGACGCTGCAAACTCAACGGGTGGAAACTTACAGCTTAGGTACCGGTATTAACGGCAACGCTTTCGGGGGCACCTATAACGTGGAAGTGGGCTACTTCGACACAGTGATCGACAACCAGTTTGGTTCCGATGCCCTGGAAGATGTGTGCCTGAACTTTCCTGGAGTCACACCGGCCGACATCAATCCAAACATCATTCCGCCGCTGGAGTTCTGTGACTTTGCCCTGGCCCAGGGCCTGGATCGCCTGGATGTTGCCTTCTTCAATACTGACCGGGAACAGGACATCTCGGGCGTCACCCTGGACATCGCTTTTGATACAGATTTGTGGCAAGCGGATTTCACCTACACCGATATGGAATCGCTGGAACCCAATCCACTCTTTGGTCAAATGGCGCGGCTTGACGGAAGTCCAGCCGCTCTCGATTTCGTCGTGCCCGGCGCGGCTGGTGCAAGTCCCGATCGGCAATCTTCCGAACGGCCCGAGTGGTCAGCCTCTCTCCTGCTGACTTTCACCCCCAGCGAACGCTGGATATTTGCAGTCAATACTGCCTGGCAAGGACCCGAGTGGGCCTACGCCAACACCCGCGCGAGCCGCATTGTGGACAGTGGCGGCAACCGCCTGGTCCCCGACCTCAACTTCGGCGACTACACAGTGGTGAATGGATCGATTCAGTATTTTCTGGGGGATGACTTGCAGCACCGTTTTCTGCTGCGCGCAGTGAATCTGTTCGATGAGGATTACTTCGAACGGGCCGGGCTTGGCGATCAACGAATTTCTGTTGCCGGTGTACGCGGCGAAGTCGGACCCGATGACGGAGACTACTATTATCGCTACGGTTGGTGGGGCAAACCCCGTTCTTTCTGGCTGCAGTATGAATATCAATTCTGATTGAGGAGTTGCAGAACAGCGCTCTCGCTAATTTCGACTACTTCTAGCGAGCGCGCTGTTTGAATCTTGCTGTTTGAATCTTAAAGTTCCAATCAGCATAGTCAACCTGAGCAGTCACTCTCTACTTAACAGCTTATCCAGTCATCATCTTGTCACGCCGCAGGTGTTAGCTTTTTCCTGAAATCAACTTAACCGAAAAAACTCATGATTAACCGTCGACAATTCATTCTCTCCTCCTCAGGCCTTCTCGTTACCAGCAAGTTGGGCACGTCATGGGGACAAGATGTTGTTCGTGATCCATTCACTCTAGGAGTCGCTTCCGGTGTACCACGCCCGAATAGTGTTTTGTTGTGGACCCGGCTCGCGCCAGAACCTTTTGCTGGAGGGGGCATGCCGCAATCTGACGTGCCAGTCAGAGTTCGCCTTGCCCGTGATGAGGAACTTCGCGACACCATGATTGATCGAATCATCACTGCGCCAGCGGACGATGGACATTCGATTCATTTTCGAGCCGATGGTCTGGAACCCGGCAGAGAGTATTGGTACCAGTTTGAAGTAGGAGAATTTGCCAGCACAGTTGGAAGAACCAAGACAGCTGCCACTGGAGGCCTTGATGATTTTCGATTGGCCTTTGCCTCGTGCCAGTCGCTGGAAACCGGCTACTATGCTGCTTATCGAGACATGGCTGAAGCCCGCCCCGATTTGATTATTCATCTGGGTGACTACATCTATGAAGGCGGACCACGGGACGAGAGCCGTGGCCCCGTGCGTCGGCACATGGGTGCAGAAATTAAAACACTGTGGGATTATCGAAACCGTCATGCCCAGTATCGTTCCGATCCAAACCTGCAGGCTGCGCATGCCACAGCACCATGGATGGTGGCTCCCGACGATCATGAAATCGACAACAACTGGGCTGGCTATACACCCGAAGATCCTGAAGAACAAACCGAACTCGAGTTCAGGGTCAGACGTTGGGCAGCTCTGAAAGCCTACTATGAACATATGCCCATAGAAAACCGACCCCAACTCGCCGAATTGGACTCTTCTTTACAAATCTATACGAGCCTGGAATTTGGTGATATCGCAAAGGTCATCTTGCTCGATACTCGCCAATATCGTGCCGACCAACCTTGTGGGCAAGAATTTCCGGCTGCAGATGACTGCAACGAGCGATACTCAAACGACATCAGTTTCACTGGTCGCGAACAAGAGCAGTGGCTGTTCGGTGAATTAAGAGATAGCGAAAAACACTGGAATTTTATGGCCCAACAGACCTGGTTTAGTCAGTTTCGTTATACAGGAAACCGATACAATATGGATCAATGGGACGGCTACCCGGCACAGAGACAACAAGTGATTCAACGCCTGGCTGATCCTGAATTATCCAACCCAATAGTCTTAAGTGGCGACTGGCATTGCGGCTGCGCGATGAATGTTATGGAAGATTTTAATAGCACCGTGGCTCCAAGCGTCGCTGCGGAACTAGCTGGTACTTCCATTTCTTCGATATGCCCGTGGGCAGCAGCCGTAGAAGAATCTATTCCTGAAAACCCCCACGTACAATATTTCTCCGGTGATAGGCGCGGCTATGTACTAGTCGATATGAACCAGGAGCGCTTGTTAGCTCAGTATCGACTTGTGGAAGACGCCCGTGACGCCAACTCAGGTGTTGCGGTTGATGCGGAGATGATTGTGGAATCCGGTCAACGGGGATTTACAGCTTAGAGTACTCACATCCTTATCAGTATCAGTTCAAACCTTTGAGGACTGAACATGAACAAGTTTCTGACCATCCTGTTTTGCAGTATTGCTATTCCCTGCCTGGCTCAATCCACAGCGACAGTCACCAGGCAGTCACTGGAGGGCGGAAGTTTTGAAACCGAAGAGCGCTGGTGGCGCGGCAACACCCACTCTCATTCCTGGTGGAGTGACGGTGATGCGCCACCGGAACTCATCGCCGACTGGTACAAGGAGCATGGTTATCACTTCCTGGTGATCAGCGATCACAACATCATGAAGGAAGGTGTGAAGTGGTATCCAATCGACGTCATCATGAGGCCGTTGGAGCAGCTCCATTACTCCTACGCACGCTATGTAGAGCGCTTCGGCAACGACTGGGTAGAAACGCGCAACGGACCGGTGGGTCGTGAGGTAAAGCTTAAGACTCTGGATGAGTACCGGTCTCTGTTCGAAGAACCCAACCGTTTCATCTTCATCAATGGGCAAGAGATTACTGACGGCTATAACGAGCTACCCATGCACGCGAACGGCGTCAACCTGGTTGAATTGGTTGAGCCCCAGGGCGGTGATGATATGCGGAGCACCATCCAGAACAACCTGGACGCGGTGATGGCCCAGTCGCGGCGCTACGGACAACCTATGCTGATGCATCTCAACCACCCGAATTTCGTCTGGGGTCAGACTCCCGAGGACTTTTTTTACCTGGAACACGACGCTGGCGATGGATTTTTCGAGATGTGGAATGGGCATTCCAGCGTACGCAACTACGGAGATGCCTATCATGTCAGCATCGAACGCATGTGGGATATCGTGCTGTCGAAACGCCTGGGTGAGTTGAACCGCTCTGTGATCTACGGGGTCGCAGTCGATGACGCCCATGAATATGCAGTGTGGGGATTGGG
>JAKSCP010000071.1 GCA_022360535.1 Pseudomonadales bacterium
GACTATATCGTTGCGTTGAATCTGGCACCGACCACGCCTGACTGGATGCAATCTATCGGTGCCAAGAAAATGGCTCGTGGTCTGGATTTGCAGGGGGGTGTGCACTTCTTGATGGAAGTGGATATGGATGCTGCGCTGGAGCGGCGTATGCAGGACAACTTAAGTACCGTGCGCTCAGTGTTGCGTGAGCTTCGCATTCGAACGCGTGGTTTGCGAATAGCAGATGAAAGCCGATTGGAGATTGTGTTTACCAGCGCCGCCGATCGCTCACAAGCCCGTTCCGAACTTATAGACAGCTTTCCTGAAATCCAGTTTCAGAATCGTGAGGTGGATGACACCTTTATTCTGGATATGAGTCTCACTGCAGACTCTGTCCTGCAACTGCAAAGAGATACCTTGCAAGCAAATCGCACCACGTTGATGAATCGAGTCGATGAATTGGGTGTTGCCGAACCCACTGTGCAACAGCAGGGTGCTGACCGCATCGTTGTTGAATTGCCCGGTGTGCAGGATCCAGCGCAAGCAATTCGTATCCTGCAGCGTATTGCCACTTTGCAATTTCATCTCACCGCCGAACCAGGCGCACCCCGATCCAGTTTCGAGACTTATGAATACGTAACACCAGATGGTGCACAACTGGTCGACGTGAATAACGACGTCATACTGCAGGGAGATCGCATCAGTAATGCGATCTCCGCCCTTGATGAATATGGACAACCTCAGGTGTCGATTACTCTGGATGCTCAGGGCGGTAATCAGATTAACCGAGTAACTCGCGATAACGTGGGTTGGTTCATGGACATCCTGTTGATCGAAACCAAGTCACGCAACACCTTGGTCATTGATGACAATGGACAGGAAGTGGAAGAGACCGAATTCTATGAAGAGAAACGTCTCATCAGTCATGCGCGCATCCAAACCGCTCTGGGCCGTCAGTTTCGCATTACCGGTCTGACTCCGCGGGAAGCGAATGACACGGCACTACTGATTCGCGCTGGCTCTTTGTCTGCCCCAATGACTATTGTCGAGCAATCAGTTATTGGCCCCAGTCTGGGTGCTGAAAATCTGGAAGCTGGATTCTTTGCTGTGCAAGTGGCCGCGGTACTAGTGGTGTTGTTCATGATCGCCTATTACCGCGTGTTTGGTTTGGCTGCTAATGCCGCCTTGATCCTCAATATTCTTTTAATCTTTACCGTGATGTCGGCGATCGGAGCAACGCTGACGCTGCCGGGCATTGTGGGGATTGTATTAACGGTCGGTATGGCCGTGGATGCCAACGTGCTGATCTTTACCCGCATAAGGGAAGAACTCAGTAATGGTATGCCGCCGCAGAAAGCCATTGATGCCGGTTATAACCGCGCTTTCACAACGATTTTCGATGCCAATCTGACTACTTTCCTGGTGGCTCTGGTTCTGATGACCATTGGAACCGGTCCAGTGCGCGGATTTTCTGTGACTTTAATGATCGGTATTGTGACGTCCATGTTCACTGCCATTGTAGGAACCCGCGCGCTGATTAATATCATCTACGGTGGCAGAACAGTGGAGGAGCTCTCCATTGGTAAATACGCAAAACCAGATCCCAGTATGGCTGGTGTGTCTTAAGCAATAGAGAAAGTGCCAGATGATTTTCAAACGAGAAATAGATTTTATGGGCAAGCGCAAGCTGGCGGCATTGATGTCAGCAGCGCTGGTTGTAGTGTCCATCGTTTCACTCGCACTTAACTCTTTGAACTTCGGTCTCGATTTCACCAGTGGTACATCGGTACGTCTGAATTTCACCGACAGTGTGGTAATTCAGGGGGTAAACGATGTGTTGGCCGACAATGGTTACGACACTGCGGTCGTGGTGCAGTTTGGTACTGATCGCGACATACGGGTACTGCTGCCAGTAGACGAAGCGACGGCTGAATCGGAACAAGCGGAACAGGCACTGGCTGTGGGTGAGTCTATCGCGCAAATGCTGGAACAGAGCATTGGTGGCGAAGTGATTCTGATCGGGTCGGATTTCGTCAGCGCAAAAGTTGGGGACGAGTTGGCGGAACAGGGTGGGCTCGGTATGTTGGTGGCGCTGGGTATTATCATGGTGTATATCGCCGTGCGCTTCCAGTTCAAGTTTTCCGTCGGTGCTGTGGTGGCGCTAGCCCATGACCTGTTAATTACCCTGGGTATATTCTCGGTATTTGGCCTGGAGTTTAATCTCAACACCCTCGCTGCCATGTTGGCCATAATCGGCTACTCGCTCAACGACACTATTGTGGTATCCGATCGCATCCGGGAAAACTTCCGGCGTATGCGTAAAGGAACACCGACTGAGATGGTGAATACATCCCTGAACCAAACTCTCAGTCGAACCCTGATCACGTCCTTTACCACCTTGCTCGTCTTGTTCTCCATACTGTTGATCGGTGGTGAAGCGACTCAGGTTTTTGCTATTGCCCTGATCATCGGAGTGGTGATTGGTACTTACTCCTCCATCTATATAGCCTCCAACGTCATCATCTATATGAATGTGACCCGGGAAGATCTGATGGTGCCGGTGAAGGAAGGTACTGAACTGGACGAGATTCCCTGAGTGCAAGTTCTTGTGCGCTGAGCCGCCAGAAAACCACCGCTGACCACCGTAAAGCCTCTACATCTCATGGCGATAACAGTTACTAACAGACTGGCAACACTTGGCGTCTTTCACTAATGCTGATATCGTTTAGCCCGTCTCTCGGGCATCAAGGATAAGAGGCTGAATTCCTTTGATTTTTCTGGCTGCTAAGCGCAACAGTGTGGCATTCGAAATGGTTCGGATTTGGCTGCTGCTGAGCGTCGCTTGGCTATCAGCCACTGCTTTGGCGCAATCCAGCGCGGAATTTCCCCGCCCGCCGGAGTTGGAGCCTGCGGTGCAGTTCTGGACCAAGGTCTACACAGAAGTCGATACCCGCAGTGGTTTCCTCCACGATTCTCAGAACCTTTCCGTAATTTATGCACGGTTGCCCCTGGATCGCAGTCAGATAGAAAACCGCCGTACCCGCATTCGTGAAGACCTGCGGGTATTGGGCGGCGGCAAGCGCGATAACCTTACTCGCAGCCAGGCTGAAATCCTGGCGCTATGGCCGCAAGGGGTTAGCAACGAGACCTTGCGCAACGCGGCGTCTAATGTGCGCTGGCAGTTGGGGCAGTCCGATCGTTTTCTCGGTGGCCTGCAACGTTCAGGTGCTTACCGAGCTCATATCAATCAGGTTATTCGGGAAAAGAATTTGCCGATTGAACTAGCGGTATTGCCCCACGTTGAGTCTTCGTTTAACCCCAATGCCTATTCCTCCGCTGCCGCTGCTGGTATGTGGCAGTTTGGCCGCGCCACCGGTCGCCGCTTTATGCGTATCGATCACATCGTTGATGAGCGCATGGATCCCTACATCGCCACCAATGCAGCGATGAGTTTGCTGGAATACAACTACTCGGTATTGGGCACCTGGCCACTGGCACTGACGGCCTACAACCATGGAGCGGGAGGTATTGCGCGCGCAGTGCGTCAAACGGGTACTACCGATATCGAAACTATCGTTGCCAATTACCGCGGACGTGCATTTGGTTTTGCTTCGCGGAATTTCTATGCGCAGTTCCTGGCGGTGTTGGATGTTGAGAACAATGCGCGACAATACTTCGGTGATGTGCGCCTCAATCCAGCGCCAAGTTTCCGCACAGTAGAAACCGATGCCTATATTGATGCCGAAGTGTTTGCCCAGTCTGTGGGTATTTCTCTGGAGAGCCTGCGTGCCGACAACCCCGCGTTGCGACCAGCAGTGTGGGAGGGTAATAAACGCATTCCCGAAGGTTTTCCAATTAAAGTGCGCGAGGGCGCAGTTGTTGACGGTGATTTATTGGCGATGGTTCCCGCCGATTATAAGTTCGCGGTGCAGACTCCCGATGTGGCTTATGTGGTCGAGCGGGGGGACAGCCTGTCGGTGATTGCCAGTCGTTTCAACACCACCGTATCGCGACTGGTTGCCTTGAATCAGCTGCAGAGCAGGCATCGCATTCAAATCGGTCAGCGTCTGCTGCTGCCTCAAGATAACAATGCCAACCAATTGGCGACGGCGACGACTGTGCCCAACGACGGGCAATATACCGTGCGTCGAGGCGATACGGTTTCCCTCATTGCGGCGCGTTACGGTGTTACCGAACAGGATTTATTGTCGGTAAATGGCATTCAGGATCGCAATCGCATCTACCCGGGACAGCAAATCAGACTGCCGGGTTTTGAAGCTGAAGGTGAGCAGGTGGCGGTGATTGACGCCAATCTGCGACCCGCGCCACCTACGACTGTGCAGTTTGCTGATGGCGTAGTAATTGGGAGCGAATCGGTGCCGGAACCGGAACAGGAAAAACCAACCCCACCACCGGCAATCGAAGAAGCAACGACGGAACTCGCCTTGGTGGATGAGTTGCTGCCACCGGCGGCAGTGCTGCCTGACAATCAGCAGTTGGAGGCGCCCGTTACCCTGGAAGAGCAGGAAGCAGAAGCCATTGATCCAGAACTGGATGTCACCGAGAGTAATGAACAGTTGGTGGAAGCGCTGTCGGCCGATCCATCCGATTACACGGTGGCCAGTAACAACACTGTTGAGATTCAAGCATCAGAAACCCTGGGCCACTATGCTGAATGGCTTGGCATTCGTGCCTGGGATATTCGTCGCTTGAATAATATGGCTTATCGGGATCCGGTCATTATCGGTGAACGTTTGCGTCTGGACTTTTCACGCGTAAACATCGCTGAGTTTGAGCGAGCGAGACGGGAGTTTCATTCCACTCTACAGCGGGAATTCTTTGCTAATTATCGTATTCAGGATGTAGAGACCTACAGCGTGCGTCGCGGAGACAACATCGGCGGCATTGCCAGGGAACGTTACTCCACTCCTATCTGGCTGCTGCGCCAGTACAACCCGGAACTGGATTTCAATCGCATACAGATTGGTCAGGAAATTGTGTTCCCGTTGCTGGAACAGGTTAACTAGGCCAGACGCACTCCCAGTAGTTCTTCAAATACTTTCGCATATCGCGCTGTGATTTTCGGCGTCTGGTAGTCGCTGAGATCGATGGGTTTTTGGTTTTCACCCGCCTTTTTCTGTTGTGCATAACGCTGCAACTTGTCCAGGATTCGTTGCGCCGTTTGCTCAGGTTCCTGGCTGAGTGGATACAGTGAATCCGCCGGTAAGTACTCGGGATAGGCCAGGGCATCGGGTGCCAGTGGGCGACAGCCCTGCAGGCAGGCTTCCTGTATTGCCAGCCCTTGAAAGTCATGCAGGGCGGTAGACAGCACCACATCGGCCGATCCAAGTAGCGCCAGATACTCAGATTCGTCTTCCAGATAGCCAAAAGCACCCCGTTCGACACCCGTGTCGGTAGCCAGTACCGACAACAGACTCTCTATTTCAGTAAAAGGCTCAGGTCGTTCGCGAAACTGTTGACCCACGATGTGGAATCGGAAGCGAAGTTTTGCCTGCTGACAGAGGCGGATAATCGAAAGCAGCAACCCCGGACCTTTATCGTACTCCCACCGATGGTTCCAGACGATTTCAAGAATATCCGAAGTACTGTCGGTGTCCTGCTCGGCGATCACAACAGGTAGTGGTACAGGTAAGAGCGCCGCCTGTTCTATCTTAAGGAACAGTTCGGCAGGTAGTGGCTCCGGCAAGCTCTTAGAAAGAGACCTGACGCCTTGCCCAAAAGTATCGCGGTTGAATTTGGTATTGAATGCGATCCTGTCAGCACTGAGTGCGGCGTAAATCGGTACCAACACCGGTTCCAGGTTGCTATTGCGTTGACGACCTTCAGGATAGGCGAACTGATTCTCATGGAAGTAGAGCAGTGTCGGAATTTTGCTCAACGCAGGAATCAGTCCACGCAAACTGGCCAGGTCCACCATAGAGGTTGCAAGTACCAGGTCGTAGCTTTGATTCAATGTGCCCGCTTCCTGGGTTGCCCATTGCATGGCGTTGCTACGTATCCGCCAGGTGAAATGCCGTGGCGGCAGACTCAGCACAGTCCAGCGCCAGGCGGGGAACAGTGCCTGCAGGCGCAGGCGCCAGATAGCGTGGCTTCTGGCATCGTAGCCAGAGAGCAGCAGAACTCTTGGTTTAGTCATGGAGGACAGGTTTTTGCAAACAATAAACTTAGCAGGTAGTGTCTGCTTTCGATCAAATTATCGGCAATCGAAAAGGGGGATTGTAGCTTGAGAATTAAACTGTATGGCATGCCCATGAGCAACTACTACAACATGGTCAAGACGGTTATGTTGGAGAAAGGCATCGATTTCGAAGAGGTGCTCGTGAATCCGAACCAGGAATCCGATTACCTGGCCAAGAGTCCTATGGGCAAGGTTCCCTGCATTGAGACTGAACAGGGATTCCTGTCAGAGACTATAGTTATCTTTAACTATCTGGAAGCGGTTGGTAGCGGCCCCAATCTTTATCCCAGTGATGCGTTTCAGCGGGCGAAGGTTGAGGAACTCATTCATCACATGGAAAAAGACATCGAATTGCCAGCCCGGCGACTCTACGGTGAAGTGTTTTTTGGCAGACCAGCTTCGGATGAGCTGAAGGCGGAAGTAAAGGCGAAACTCGAACAGGGATTTAGCGCTGTCTCCCGTCTCACCAAATATGAGCCTTATGTGGCAGGTAGCGACATTACCTATGCGGACTTCTTTTTCCGTTTCGCGGTGAATCTGGCCACCATCGTGGCCAAAAAAGCCCTGGACTGGGATGCCTTTAATGAGCTACCCAACGTGCGTGAATTGTTAGATCTGATGGATGAGCGTGCTTCAGTGCAGCGCGCACTGGCTGATCAGGCCTAGTGCCTGATCAGCATTGGTAGTCCACTAGCGATGGTGGGTGCGTTCCAGGATGCCTTGGTTTTCGGCCATATCCAGGATAGTGTCGATATTGGCGGCGATGTCTTCCACTGTAGCAGACGTGCCCAGATCAACGCCTGTATTCTCCCTGACATCGGCTGAGTAGTAGCGGCCACCCATGGCCTGGATGATGCGCCCGTTGGGCGCCTGATCGCTGCACAGGAAGACCACTGCGGGAGTGACCAGTTCAGGTGCCAGGCGTTCTTCGCTATCCTCGAAACCTGGCAAATCCACGGTCATTCGTGTAGCTGCAATGGGCGCGATGCAGTTGGTAAAAATATTATACTTGGCACCTTCTAAACGAAGTGTATTCATGAAGCCGACCAAGCCGAGTTTGGCTGCACCGTAATTGCTCTGGCCGAAGTTGCCAAACAAACCAGAGGTGGATGTAGTCATCACCAGACGACCATAGTTCTGTTCAGTCATGATAGGCCAGACGCACTTGGTGACATTAAGACTGCCGGTGAGGTGAACGTCCATCACGGCATGCCAGTTTTCCAGCTCCATTTTGGCGAAGGTCTTGTCTCTTAATATCCCGGCGTTGTTGACTGCGATGTCGATTCGGCCCCAGCGCGACATGGTTTCTTCTACCATTTGTTCAACGGCGGCTAAATCGGTCACTGAGGCGCCGTTGGCCACGGCAGTGCCGCCGCCATCCACAATTTCCTGAGCTACTTGTTCCGCCGCGCTGGCTGATCCGCCGGTGCCATCCACTGAACCACCCAGGTCATTGACGACGACCTTGGCGCCACGTCGGCCCAATTCCAGGGCATGTTGTTTGCCCAGGCCACCGCCGGCCCCTGTCACTATGGCTACGCGATCTTCGAAACTGATACTCATATTGTCTCCTCTGTATTAAGCGAATCTTGCTTACCGTGTTTCGGTAGAGGGCGCATTCTATGCTGCTGTACCTGACCCTGCAATTGAGATGAGAGAAGGGGTTTTATTCGCTATTATGCAACGCAGTTCAAGCCCGATGATTTGTTTCGGGCGTCTGAGGAAGTCAACGATATTGAGTGATGTACAACCGGTGCCGGCCGCCACCGTGGTGCTGGTAAGAAACAATGCAGAGGCGTCGGGAGTCGAGGTGTTACTCCTGCGACGCAATTCCAAATTGGTCTTTCACGGCGGTCATTGGGTATTTCCCGGGGGCCGAATAGATGCGGCTGACTTTGCAGCAGCCGCTGATGGGTTGGAATACCCCGCTGCACAATTGGCGGCAATCCGCGAGACTCGTGAAGAATCTGGCATTGAGATTCAGATCGAACAATTGATTCACACGGCACACTGGACGACGCCCCCGAAGCTGCCGCGACGTTTCTGCACCTGGTTTTTCGTCTGTCCACTGCGGGAAGCTGTAGAGGTGACAGTGGATAATGATGAGATTCTGGATTTCCGTTGGCTATCACCAAATCAGGCCCTGGCTGAAGCCGACGACGAGCAGTTGGTGTTGCCTGGGCCGACTCGAGCTACCCTGCAGAATCTATCCCCCCACCAGGACCTCGATGCGCTAGTTCAGGCCGTGACCTCCAGCAATATTCACGTCTTTCCCCGGAACTCTCGCTACTATCGGCCACAAGAAATGGGTTACCAGTCAGATTAGTGCCCCCCGAAGCTCCCATTGAGCGCGCCACAGGTCCAGAATTTGTGCGGAAATTAGGCCCTGAAAAGGCGAAATCGGGGCAGACCGAGGCAATTCTCCGACTAATTGTGAAGACCGTCCAAATCTCCTCTGGAGCCAGCGTAAATCCTTGCTTTTCGGGCCTATATAGTGGGATAGTTAAGACCGAAATTTTGAAGCTTTGCGCTGTCCCCAG
This sequence comes from Pseudomonadales bacterium, assembly GCA_022360535.1. Lineage (GTDB taxonomy): Bacteria > Pseudomonadota > Gammaproteobacteria > Pseudomonadales > Pseudohongiellaceae > UBA9145. Next base: position 8,719 of record JAKSCP010000071.1, read on the forward strand.
GGGCCAGTTGAAAGCCAGAGGAACTCCCTTCGAAGTCAAAATTTCTGCTTCAATTCCGGTCTCAGACAGGGCCCTGCAGAAATGACTAACAAGGTGTGGCAATAGGGACATTCAACACTCGCCGACCCGGGTCAGTGCGAGAGCACAACTTGTAACCGCATTGTCTGAATTTTAAACAATGACGGCGCGGAACAGGGCATGCACAGCCACCGCTAGTCAGTGGTCAGTAAACACTGGTAAGCAGTCACTGGTTAAATTGAAGAGACCTCATGTCTACACCCACATTCGAAAGCCTCCGCGAAACCCTGCAACAACTGCGTCGTCGGCGCAGCAATCTGTTCCTCCTGCAACAAAGCAGTCTGCACATCATTGCCCTGGCGTTAGCAGTCCTGGCTATGAGCCTGGCGGCGATTTGGTTGCAACCAGGCAAAGCTGGCACCACCGTGCTGTTTGTCATCACCCTGGGCATCGCAGCAGCGGTATTGCTGCGTTTTTATTGGATGCTCAAGCGGCGGCATACCGATGACCGGGTACTGGCGCACTATGTCGAAGATCATATTCCTGATTTCGAACAGCGGTTACTAACTTCCCTGGAATTCACCGAAGAAGATTTACAACAGGGTAAGGCTGGGGTTTCCAAGCAATTTATTCAACAGCTCTGGCAAGACGCCCAGCAGCATGTGCAGAAACAACAGAAGCAGGTTGAGACAGTAGCGCCAGCGAGTACCTCGTGGATTTCCTTTGCTTCTGCGGTTGGGGTCGTCGCGGTGGTGGCTGTGCTGTTTCTGACTTCAGAGAGTTTATTCAACGCTGGTTCGCGACTGGCCTGGCCTTTTGCCATCAGTGAACCGCTATTGGTCGAAGAAGTTTTCGCCGACATCGAAATCAGTGTGGAACCCGGTGATATCGAGATGCAACGGGGTGACAGCGTCACCATCATTGCCCGGGTGGCGAACGCCATGCCCGACACCATCAACCTGCGCTTACAGAACGACAATGTAAATTGGCGGGATGTGCCAATGAGTCGGGATGGAACGGGTAGCGACAGTGCTTCCTACAGCTATTTCATTCCCGCGCTGCAGGAAGACACCACTTACTACATCAGTTTCAATGAGCGCGGTGAACAGAACTCTCAACAGTACCGCATCAGTCTGTTCGACCTGCCTCAGATAGAACAGATTGACCTGGCCTTTGATTATCCGGACTACACGGGCATTGAAGACATCACAGAAGAAGACAGTGGGGATATGGTGGTACCGGAAGGTACGGTGGTGAATCTGAACATCACCTTCAATAAGGCGATCGAACAGGCAGTGGTGCAATTTGAGGAAAGTTTTCGCGATGAAGAGGAAGCAGGCCCAGCGCCAACCCCTTACTCCGATTTGCAGCTGACTCTCGACGGCAATGTCGGTACTGCCAGCTTTACCGTGAATCAAGATGGTGTGTATCGGGTTTTCGCCACTGACTTCTCTGGATTGGAGAGTCAGAATCCACTGGATTACTTCATTCGTTCCATCGAAGACACACCTCCGGAGCTGGCCTTGCAACGTCCGGGTCGAGATCAGGAAGTGATGCCACTGGAAGAGGTGGTTCTGCAGGTGGATGCCAGCGATGACTATGGACTCAGTGAGTTCACGCTAAATTACAGTGTTGTCGGGGCGGATGAGGTGGAAGTAGATTTTCTGCCCGAACCGAACGTGCGCAGTGTCACCGGCAATGAGTTGATCTATCTCGAGGATCTGGAAGTGGAACCTGGCGATTTCGTCAGCTACTTCTTAACCCTTGCGGATAACAACGGATTGGAAGGACCTGCCGAAGTTATTTCCGATATCTATTTTCTACAAATCATTCCTACCGATCAGGAGTTTCGTCGTAACCCGGGCATGAGCGGCGGTCAGGGTGCGGGCGGTGGACAAGGTGGCGACAGCAGCGCCCTGGTGGCGGTACAGAAAGATATTATCGCCGCGACCTGGAAGTTACGTAATCGCCAGAACAAAGTGTCGGCGGAAGAATTCTCATCCGATGCTGAGATCATTGCAGAGTCGCAGCGAGAGGCAACTGGCCGTGCGCGCATGTCGATCGATCGACTGGCAGAGCGCCTGAATTTTTCCGACGACACCTACGATGCAGCCGTAGAAAACCTGTCTCTTGCCATCGATCAGATGAATTTGGCAGCTGATGAACTGGAGCTGGAACAAATCACCAGCGCCTTACAGCCTGAACAACTCGCCCTGCAATACATTCTCAAGGCGGAAGCCAGCATCAATCGCACCAACATCAGCATGCAACAAGGCGGTGGCGGCGGTGGAGGTGGCGGTGCCCAGCAGGAACGTGAAGATTTGCGTGAATTGTTTGAGATGGAAATGGGTCAGCTGGAAAACCGTTATGAAAATCCAAACAGTGCTGGTGGGGGATCGCGAGAGAACCAGGAAGAAGTCAATAAGTTGGAGGAACTCGCCCGTCGCCAGGAGGCGCTAACCCGGGCTCAACGCAATCTTGCCAGGCGGGAAGAGCAACTCACCGAAGAGCAGAAGCGCAGAGAGTTGGAGCGATTGATGCGCCAGCAGGAACAGCTTAGTCGCGAAGTCGCCCAGCTCGACCAACAACTTTCTCGTGGCCAACAATCGCGGCAGCAGTCTTCCTCCAGTGGTAGCCAGTCACAGTCGCAAAGCCAATCGCAATCTTCATCTTCCAGCGGCAGCGGTGGTCAGCAACAACAGCAGACTGCGTTGCAGCGGGCCGCGCAGCAAATGCAGGAAGCGGCGGAGAGTGATTCTCCTTCTATTGCTGCCGCACGCAGCCAGAAAGCCCTGGAGAATTTGCGTCAGCAACAGCGGGAACTGAATGAGCAAGGGGAACGTTCAGTTAATCAGTTGGCACAAAATCTGAGTCAACGTGGTCAGCAATTGCTCGATCAACAACGACAGTTGCAGGAGCAGATCGCAGAAACCAGTCGCCAGCAAGGATTGGGGCAGACTCGACAAACGGTACGCAACGACGAGCGTTTGCAAGACCTGATCGAAGCCCAGCAACAGCAACAGCGGGATCTGGAAGAAATCGAAGACATGCTAAGGGCAATTATTGCTCGCGGCAGCAATGAAGATCAGCGCCTGATGTCTCAGGCCCAGGCGGCAACCAGAGAACTGCGCCCCATACAGGAAGAAATGCAAACCAGTAGCCGTGTGTTGCGCAACGGTATGGTGAATCTTGCCGTAGATATCGAAGAGGAAATCGAAGGCCAGATGGAAGAGCTGGCGCAGTCGTTGGCGGCACTGGACCCGTCCAATGCCGGCTCACCGTCAGACCAAATTCAGCAAGCAGCCAACGACGCTGAAGCTTTGCGTGAACAAATAGAAGAACTGCAAGATCAGGCTTTAGCTTTCAATGAGGCAGGGCAACGACCTGGCGGCGGTGTTCCCAGTTTGCGGGAAATGCGCGATCAATTGCAGCGCTCCCAGCAGTTGGCTCAACAACTGCAGCAACAGTTACAGGAGCAACAAGCCGGTGGCCAGCAGTCAGGCGGACAACCAGGACAAGCCGCTGGTCGTGGCGGCAGACAACAGATCGGTGGGGCTCGTGGAGGCGATA
>JAKSCP010000070.1 GCA_022360535.1 Pseudomonadales bacterium
AATGCGACGGTTATTAGAACCGTCCGGATTCATCAGATGGAAGTTTGCCACGTAGACTTTGCCGTTTACACATGGAACCGCATTGTAGCAGGCGGTAGAAGAGTAGATGATACGTCCGTCAGGCAGGTAGACCGGGTCATAGTTATCTACGTCGGCACCGTCGTTCGGAGTCAGCTGGCGGGCGTTTTTACCGTTGATATCGGTTTCAATAATCTGCCAGGTGTCATTGTCCATGCTCTGCGAAGAGAACATCATTTTATCATTGTTCCAGTTGATGTCTATGTCACCAACCCATGAATCTTTCTTCGGACGGTAGACCGTTTTGAAATCGGTCGCAGACTTTTTGAAGTTCAGCTTTACTATTTCATTGTCATAACCGACTGGACGAACGATGTTGTTTCCCATCCAGTTGTTGGGGAAACCAAGCTTATATTTTTTCTGTTTTGTACTCGGTTTTCTTTTTACAAAGAGAATTTCGTTGAAGTTAAACTGCGGATTTTCTTCAACGAGAGCTTTTCTCTGAAGATCTGTGATGGCTTTAAAGACATGCGCCTGAACATTTCCGGCTCTGCCGCCTGCCCGGTTAAATTATTTAATCAGTGGCGGGAGCTTACCGGACAGGTGCTGCTGGAACGCTACGGCATGACTGAAATCGGCATGGGCATTTCTAATCCCTATAACGGCGAACGCCGGGCGGGCTGCGTAGGGCAACCGCTGCCTGGTGTGGAAGTGCAGTTATTCGATGAGTACGACCAGGCCATTACAGATGAAACCATCCCCGGCGAGATCCGCATCAAAGGTGACAATGTTTTCCTCGAGTATTGGGACAATCCCGCAGCGACCGAAGAATCATTTAAGGACGGCTGGTTCTGCACCGGCGATGTGGCAGTGGTGGAAGACGGCTACTACCGCATCATGGGCCGCTCTTCAGTGGACATCATCAAATCTGGTGGCTACAAACTGTCCGCTCTGGAAATCGAGGGCGTGCTACTCACCCATGAAGACATCGCTGAAGTGGCGGTGATTGGTGTGGAAGACGATACCTGGGGCGAAGCAGTCACGGCATTCATCGGTCTTAAAGACGGCGCTTCTCTGGAGTACGAAGATCTCAAGAGCTGGTGCGACGGCAAGATGTCGTCTTACAAGATTCCCAAGGCCATCAAGATTGTCGACGCACTGCCACGCAATGCCATGGGTAAAGTCACCAAGCCGGCTCTTCGCGAACTGGTTTAACTACTCTGACGCCTGTTCCATCCCCTTGGACGTCGTCTGCAAGTAGAGTTCAAATGCACGGCGCTGGGCGCCGGTGTCAAATTCAGGAGCCGACCGCTGTTCCTTTCCGCACTGGTAACCAGCCATATAGGCGGCAGTATCCTGCTGGGGAGGGTCTTCAGAATGATAGGCGTCCCAGAAACCCCAATTGAAAAGTGACTGTTCATCCATGCTTGGGAATACCGTAAACTCTGAACCTCGGCTTGGGGTCAGTTAACTAATAAGGATGCACTATGACAGCCAATTATCTCCTAGACAAATTTTCACATTCAACAATCGCTTCTGCCGGTTTGTTGCTCATTAGCTATCTGGCGCTGCCAACCGTAGCTTATGGTCAAGAGTTCCGTGCGGGGGAACCCATCGGCGCCGTCAACGAAGCTGGCGTCCGCGTGCCCATGTCTTCCAATGTGAAGGTGTACGGCAGCTTCCATTTCTCCGAGAGCTGCACCTTTGATCCAGCCACCAATCTCATCCTCGCCATGAACACAGGTGAACGTGGCGATGGCACAGAGAACGATGGCTTTGTCTCCCGTATCAATCCCGACGGCTCGGTACACACTCCTAAATGGATTGGGGTAACTCGCGATGGCCTGGAACTGCATCACCCACTCGGAAGCGCGGTCAGCAATGGCGTGCTCTACACCGTGGACGTGGGTTACGTGCGTTCTTTCGATTTAGCCACTGGCAGACCGCTCAAATCGGTTGCAGTGCCCGGCTCCACCATTTTGAACGGCATCGCAGTGGATGATGATGGAACAGCCTATGTATCCAACACGCGTGACCCAGAATTAATCTACAAGATAACCGCCGACGATGAAGTCTCCATCTTTGCCGAAGGCGCACCACTGGCGGTGCCCAATGGCGTGGCTCTGGATCCGGACGGCAATATCGTCGTAGTCAACATCGCGGACAATGCGGTGATTTCCTATAGCCCGGATGGTGAAGTAGTACGGGTGGAAAACGCCGTGGAAGGGGGCAACGACGGCGTGGTTGTCCTCGACGATGGCACCAAGTATGTCAGCAGCGTACGTTTTGGTTCAGTGAGCCGCATCCGTCCTGGCGAGGAAGCGGAGATTATTGCCTCTGGTATCCCCAGTGCAGCGTCAATGTGCTATGACTCAGTCCAGAACCAGCTGGTCATTCCTATGAATCCCAACTACTCGCTGGCGTTCATTCCCCTATAAATCGCACCAGAAGTTTGCGCAGCCTGTGATCTGCGTTAGAAACTCCACGCGTAGTTTCTGAAGACACCAAATCACGCAAATCAGAATCCCGGTCACCGCTGTGGCCGGGATTTTTATTGAGGAAGTAGTCATGGCTGTGACGGTTACCGATATCAACTACACCTTTAGTGACGACGAGTTAGAGAAACTTAAACACTTCGGCGACATTCGACATCACAACAAGGGTGAGGTGCTGATTCCGGAAGGCAGCAACCAGGTCGATTGTCTTATCACCCTCACAGGGCAGGTAGACATACACGTTGCCACGACCGATGGATCAATCCGTGTTGGTTGGATGGAACCAGGCCAGTTTGCTGGCGATATTACGGTGCTCACTGGCCATACTTACCTTGCAGAAACCACCATGGGGGAAACCGGGGATGTGCTGCATATCTCTCACGAGAGTTTTAAGCGGTTACTGGCAGAGAATGTGGACTTTTCCGATATCTTTGTGCGGACCCTTACCGCGCGCAGAGCGTTCGCCAGAGAATCAGACTTTGGAACAATTATTGTTATTGGCGGCGCCCAGGATCGCACTGTGTTTGCTGCCAGAGATCTTCTGGCCAAACACGGACTGCCCCACACCTGGTTAGACCCGGAAACAGACGAACTTGCGGACAAAGTGCTGGCAGCAAGAGATATTCCAAGGGAACAACTTCCGGTGGTGCTGCGTGGAAACTCCAGAGTGCTCTCCAAGCCCACTGTGTCCGAGCTTTCAGAAGCGTTTGGACTGGATCTGTTGCCAGACGGCAGTAGTGCAGATGTCGTAATAGTAGGAGCGGGGCCAGCAGGATTGGCCGCTTCTGTGTATGCTGCATCGGAAGGATTGAGTGTTGTGACCGTAGATGCCGATGGTCCAGGCGGTCAGGCGGGCACGTCTTCCAAGATCGAGAATTATCTGGGTTTTCCTCAGGGCCTTTCAGGCCGTGAGCTATCGGAAAGAGCGTCTGTTCAAGCGCAAAAGTTTGGCGTCCGGCTCGCCACTCCTGCCAGGGCGAAATCTGTGTACCAGTTACCAAATGACTACTACTGCCTGGAGTTGGAAGACGGCCGCAAGCTCAGCTCAAAGGCTATCGTGATCGCCACCGGTGCCCAGTATCGACGCCTCCCCCTGGCCAACCTCGAACGATTTGAGG
>JAKSCP010000251.1 GCA_022360535.1 Pseudomonadales bacterium
ACCCACTTCCAGGGGGATGCCTTCGTAGGGATCAAAGGGATGTCCCAGATCCGCCAGCATGTCCACGACACCGGTTTCAGGAAAGCTGTCAATCGGAACAGGGCGACCCCAATCCTTTAGCGGCTTACCGGTTTTGGCATCCAGTGCCACCAGGAAAAAGCCAGGAGTTGAAATGATGACCACCCCATTGCCGTCGATCTCGGTGTAGGTAATACCCTTTCCGTAAGAGGCGCGCATGGAGTATTCCCAGCGGCCGGTGTTTGGCAAGCGGAAGGACCACAGCGTCTCACCAGTTTTGGGGTCAATCGCGACGACATGGCGGCGCGGTCCGGAAACTGTATAGAGGGTGCCATTGATATAGCTGGGTGTGGAACGCCCGCTATAACCTTCGAATGTGGAGCCATCCCACTCCCACACCACTTCCAGATCTTCGAAGTTGTCGGCCGTGATTTCAGCCGAGGGCGTATAGCGGGTATGGGCGTAATCATTACCCAGGGTATACCACTCAATACTGTCCTGGGCGAAAGCCATGGAGGCAGACAGCACTAAGGCTAGAGCGGTGGCGAGGGTAGAGGTCATTTTTGTCATTTCTTCATCCTCAGAGGGGAAAATCAGCGCTACAGAATAGCATGGCAGGACGTGGCGACAAGCCAAGTTCCAATTTGTTACAGATACAGAACAGCATAAGAAAACCATGCAGTTGGCACTAAGCGCGCCGGAGCCAGATGTGTTTGCAGCGAGACGTGCGAGGCATGGATGCCGAGCCCGAGCTTACATGGATGTAAGTCTGCGATCTCGCAGCAAACACATCTGGCTGTGGTGCGCGGTATCCAAGAGATTCTCGTGAGCGCTCTCAGCTAGGTGCAAGTTGAATTTAGTGGCTTCGATACAGCGGCAGGGGGTATAGCCTCTCTGCGAGAACGCATACCCACTTCCCTGTGGGCTCGGGCTCGGCATCCATGCCTCGCACGTCTCGCTGAGAGGCTATATTCCCTCCCGCCTTGAGGTCAGAGAAAGCCTAGGCTTTATCTGCTTCGAAACTATCTCGGAACTGATTCGTCCCAGTTGAGTGCATTGTGTTTTTCTAAAATTTCCATTAGTTGATCGATGGGTACAGCACGAAGTTCGCCGCGGGAACTGCTCACAGTAGTAGCCTTAAAGATAGCGTTATAGATTGCTTCTTCAGTGGCCTCCACGGTAGCTGCAAAGAGAGGTGACATCGAATCGTTGACCAGGCGCTCTGTTGTGACCGGGCCATTGTTGGTTCGTGGATTGCGAACAGAAGGGTGGGTGGAAAATGAAATCACATAGTCACCTGAACCATTACTGGCATAGGAACCAGTGCGACCAAGACCCATGATGGCGCGTAAGCCTAGGCGATCCAGATTGCGTTCATTAAGTGGTGCGTCGGTAGCGACCACGATCATGATCGACCCGTCTTCACGGTCACTGTCTCCAGTGCGCTCTGCTGCACCCCGGTAAGGGAAAAACCCAAGCTCCCGGCCAACAGGCGCGCCATTGATGGTCATGTGACCACCGAAATTAGTTTGCACAAGGACACCGACTGTATAACCTCCTTGTCGTGGAGGTAGCACTCGAGAGCTGGTACCAATACCGCCTTTCCAGCCGAATGCCTGCGTACCCGTGCCAGCGCCAACACTGCCTTCGGCAACGGGGCCGGAACGTGCGTTTTCCAAAGCAGCGAATACCTCGTCCCGTTGTATGGGATCGGCCCACATATCGTTGACACGCGCATCATTGGTTTCACCCACTACAGGGTTCAGTGTGTGTTCTCCCATCCCCGGCTGCAGATAGTTCCATTCTTTAAGTGCAGTGGCTGCACTCCAAACACACAGTGTGCAGGTAAGCAGAATAGGTGTCTCAATTTCTCCAAACTCATTGATCTGGGTGCCGCCGATCACTTTGCCGTAGCCATTACCGACGGTGAGCCAGGCTGGAATGGGGTGGGTATAAAGATTACCCGGCGCTGGAATGATAGCGGTCACGCCAGTGCGAATGTCATCACCGCGCACGACAGTTTCGTGCCCCACCAACACGCCTTCCACGTCAGTGATCGCGTTGTATTGGCCTGGCGCAAAGATGCCGACCACCACACCCGCCTCTCTGGCCCTGGGGCGTTCCTCTTGAGCAAAAACTGCGAAGGGCAGGCTGCCTAGCAGCAAGGCGATTAGGGGGATGGATGCACGGGCCATGATGTTCTTCCTTCTTTAATATAAGTTTTTTCTTTATAGCTACCCAATGTTAACAGTATCCACGGATTAGCACCCCAGCCCGGAGGTTTTTACAGGTAGCAGATTTTGCTCTATGCTGAAATTTCCTTGCCCCCAAATAACTACACTGCGAGGCAGCCCCATGATTCCATCCAAAAGACTTCCCAAAAGACTTCGAATTGCAGCGCTAGCCGTACCTTTTTTTCTGTATCCAATGCTGAGTGCACAGGATTCCTGGGTGCATCCATCGACTCAAGACCCTTCAGTCATGGTGACTCTGGATATTTTGAGAGGGTGGGAAGAAGAGCTTTCCAACTGGGGCAGGTGGGGGCCCGATGATCAGCGGGGCACGCTCAACTTGATCACCGCCGAAAAAACGAAAGCAGCGGCAGCTTTGGTCACCGAGGGAATCACGGTCACTCTGCAGCATTTTGTCACGGCAGAGAAAACCATCGACAGTCAAACCTTTGGTCCCTACGCTCACTGGATGAGTCGACTTGATCCGGAGACTGGTTTGCCAAGTTTCGCGCTGGATGAGATTCAGTTTTCATTGCACGATGGCATGCTGTCGCATTTGGATGCTCTGTGTCACTACCGCACGGTAGTTGATGGGGAATATGTGATCTTTAACGGTTATCCCCAGAACCTTACAGCGACTGGTTGTGAGGATCTTGGCATCGATCGCATGGGAACTTCCTATATTACTCGCGGTGTATTGGTGGATATGCCACTGTTGCGTGGTGTCGATTACCTGGAGCCAAGCACACCGATCTATGTTGAAGATTTGGAAGCCTGGGAAGAGTTCGCCGGGATAAAAATTGGCAGTGGTGATGCGCTGTTTGTGCGAACCGGGCGCTGGGCGATGCGGGAGGCACAAGGACCTTGGCTGTATGGGCGGCGTGGAGCTGGATTACATGCTTCTGTCTTGCCCTGGTTACGAGAAAGAGATGTGGCGATCCTGATTGGTGACGCAGTCAACGACGTCCAGCCATCGGGTGTGGAAGGCATCAACCGCCCGATCCATCAATTGACTCAGGTGAATTTAGGGCTGCCGATTGTAGACAACGGGTATTTGAAAGACGTTGCCGAGGTCGCTGGTCGGCTTGAACGTTGGGAGTTCATGACGTCGATTCAGATTAATCCCATCAAGGGCGGTACAGCCAGTCCCTTTAACGCCAACGCTACCTTTTAGGCCCTTCCTAGACGAAGGCTCCAAACAACGGGATAGTGCACAGCCGGAGTAGTCTGCAGCGGGTTACTCCTGCTCTTTAAATTGTGTAGGATACGTCTACCCAAGCAGTCTGTAGAACAAGAATGTCCTATAATAATCAGTCGTTTAGCAGGGAATTTGCTGAGTCCATTTGTTCCAGACTCCTCCGCCTACTACTCCCAATTGTTTCTTTGCTCATGTTGTTCGCTGGCTCGCCGAGCTATGGGCAGGACCCTATCCCTGTTACCGAAGACTTAATGAAGTCGGTTATTCGTGGAGCAGAAACCTTCTCCCCTAAAGAAGGTAATCCGCCAGTGTATCGAGCCTATAAACGGGATCCAGCCAGTTCCGAATCGGTATTGATGGGTTATTTGTTTGAAACCCCCGATTGGCCACCGGAAGAGATTGGGTACAGCGCACCAGTGGATGTGCTGGTTGGCCTGGATATGAAAGGCACCATAACCGGCATCGAAGTGTTGCACTACATCGAGTCCTACCGGAGCATCCGTGGCGATTTCATTAACTCTGAATATTTCCCTAATCAGTTCTCTGCAAAAAACATCACCGAAGGTTTCAGAGTCGGTAGAGACATCGATGGTATCTCACGAGCAACCATAACCAGTTGGGCGGTTGCCCGAGGTGTGCGCGATGCTGCCCGGCGCGTCGCCCAGGTTTATCTGCCGGATTCCGAATATGTCGCAGCAACCAGTGGTGATGCAATTGCCCTTCGAGTCTTCGAAAACCAGTCCTGGCAGGAGATGAAAGACACCGGACTCGTGAAAGACTGGTCGGTGATTCAACCAGACGGCACTGAACTCAAATTGACTCTGGCGTTTATGGGGCACGATGGCCTGGGCGAGATCATGATCGGTATCGATGATTATTCCCGGGCTGACCGTGATGCCAGCAATCGGTCTCGGGAAGGCCGAATGCTGTTGGTTGGTATCGATGGAGATTCTTCCAGACCGTTCCGACAGGAGCGATTGGCAGTCAAGCAGGGAGAGGAAATTTTCCCCATTGAAAGACGCCGTTTCGTTTATGCCGGTAGTGCGGATTACGGCAAGATCAAGGATCAAGTGCGATTCGCCGGCGCCATGGTGTTAATGCCAGAACTCGATTTGGCAGAGCCTTTTTCTGTTCTTTACAGCACCGAAGGCGTGGTTGGGGAATTTGGCGGAATTCATGAAATCGAATACCAGGTGCCGCCTCTGGCGCTGGCGTTGTCGCAGGGCGGCACTATTCCTGCTGAGTTGCTTCCTGAGGTTGATGAAGAGCGTGATCAATTTGCCGAGGAAGGATTCTGGACCAGCCTGCTCACCAATGCGCCCGTGTTTGAGGTCGTCGCAATCCTGGTTATCTGCGCCATGGTGATGACTGCCTTCTTGAAGAAGAGTGCCTCTATCCGCTGGGCAACACTTGCTGTCACACTTGTCTATTTGGGTTGGATGGACGGTGGGTTCGTTTCTGTATCCCACATCACCAATGGCATCAAGCTCGGGCCTTCATTGTTCCTCAACGATTTGCCGCTGCTGTTGATCATCGTATTCACTGTGGTGACAACCCTGTTCTGGGGCAGAATCTTTTGTTCGTCCCTGTGCCCGTTTGGTGCCTTGCAGGACTTTATGACTCGCTTCATCCCCAAGCGATGGCAGTATCAGGTGCCCCAGGCGATTCACGATAAAGCCTTGTATCTCAAGTACGGCATCCTGGCCTTTCTTGTGGTGATGGCTGTGGCCTATGCTGACCTCAGTTTGTTCCAATACTTCGAGCCCTTCGGGACTATCTTCTACTTCTCTCAGTCTTTATTGTTGTGGGCGATTCTTGCTGTATTCCTGATTGGCGCCACGTTCATTCCCCGCTTCTACTGCCGTTACGCGTGCCCACTGGGCGCAGCTCTCGGTGTGGCTTCCATGATCTCTCCCTGGCGCATCAAACGAGTCGAGCAGTGCGATGTGTGTAAGGTCTGTGAGCATGCCTGTCCTACCGGAGCTATCCGTGGACCGGAAATCGACTTTAAGGAATGTGTGCGCTGCGATATCTGCGACTACAAACTTATTGCCAGATCCGGTGTCTACAAACATGACATGGATACGGTCAAGGTCCGTATAAAAGACTGGCAGCCTGCAACCGCATAACTTTTCATTCCCTGTACTTTCTGGTTCCTATTCTGGACTTCTGGAACACTCAGTCAGTCATTGCTGGCTAAACTTCCCTTCGTAGTACTCACCACCAAAACAGACAATCAGGAGCTGGTCATGGCTAAAGCATTTGCGGAGATCACTTTTACACCCAGCGTTAAAGCGGCACAGGAACGATATGGCAGTCGCGAACAGAATGAGTTCTTCGAAAATGCCACGAATCCAGGCAATACCATTGATAAGAGGGTGGCAGACTTTATGCAAGCCAGAGATAGCTTTTATCTGGCCACGATATCCGAAAGCGATTGGCCTTACGTGCAGCACCGGGGTGGACCGCCTGGATTTATCAAAGTGCTGGATGATCGGCACATCGGGTTTGCGGATTTTCGTGGTAATCGGCAGTACCTCAGCGTTGGGAACCTGAATGCCAATGATCGGGTGAGTCTGATTCTGATGGACTATCCTAATCGGCGCCGCCTGAAACTCTGGGGTCATGCTGAACTGGTGCACAAGGAGGACAATCCGGAGTTGATAGCGCAACTGCAGTCTGAGGACTATGGGGCAGAGGTGGAGCGCGGGATAGTGGTTCGAGTCGAGGCTATCGAATGGAACTGTCCGCAACACATCACGCCTCGCTACAGCGAGGCGGAGCTAAAGGAATTGGTTGCCGCGAATGGCTTAGGTTAGGCCGTAGGCCTGGCGGCGGGCGAGAAACTCATCCACGTTGACGGCCATGACAAGGAGGTCATGGTACTCGCCTTTCGCGTCTTTCATATGATCCTTCAAGACCGCTTCGTTGCGGAAACCCAATTCTTCGAAAAGGGCACGGGCTGCCTTCTGATCTGGCGTCATCCGGGAAGTGATGATCTCCACACCCATGGTAACGGCAAGTTTGAAACCTTCACGAATCAGGGTGCGTCCAAGGCCGTGCTCCCGCAGGTCCAATAAGACTGAGACTCTAAGTTCCGCCACGTGGCGGGTCCAGTCCAATTCGGTGAGATGGATGGTGGCATAGCCGCCAATCTCTCCATCAACTATCGCGATAACAGTATGCACTCTGCCATCGCGGATATCGTTGAGCCACTTGTCAATTCCGGGTTGCTCGGTGATGTTGCGGCGCATGAAAAGAATGTCATGGGCAGGCAAACCTCGCGCAAACTTCAGCATGGCATCGCCATCTTCTGTTGTCATTGAGCGAAGGGTGACATCTTTGCCATTCATATTCACATGCAAAGGATATTCAGAATTGG
>JAKSCP010000069.1 GCA_022360535.1 Pseudomonadales bacterium
CATGGCCAGGGTGCGAAAATCCAGATCATATTGAAAGGCGATAGAAAACAAGGTGTCGCCCGCTCGCACGATATGTTTGCCTGGGATTAGCGAAGGTAATCGGGGCGATCCGGGCAAAGAGTTGCCAGACGTACTGCCCGGAGCGCTCGACGCGATACCACCCGAAGACAGGGGCGCTGAACTACCGCCAATTGGAGTACGGTTAATCGAGGGGGCAATAGTGCCAGAAGGAGCAGAACTCGCCGGCTGGCCGATAGCACGCCGGGTAATACTGTTGCGATTGACCGGTGTGGTTTCCGGCGTACTCACCACCGTGGCCGGGCGATCACTTGAGGAGCTAATTTGAATGCGAGGGTCGGAGGCGTTGGATGAATAAGTCGGTGTAGAGGTTTGCGGCGCTACCCTGCTCTGCTCATTACCAGCGTTACTGCTGATGATTTCCGGTGAGCGAACCACTTGATTTCTGCCCTGCTCGCTAATCGGGGCCTGATAGTTGCCACAGGCAGCAATAAGCCCTGTTGTGACCAACAGGCAACAACGCAGACACCAACTTGTGAGCACTTTAGTCATCGCGCCTAACTCATGCTTTGTCAGCAAACAGCTTACTCAAACCCAAAACCAGCCCACCCCCAACTAGTGCTGCGATTAAAGCAGCGAGTAGATGAGGGTCCTGGCCGGTACTCTCTGTATAGTTTAGCGGCCAAACCAGCCCAGTTTGTAATACATGTTGCTCGCCGTCAGCATCGGTAAACACTTCCAGCACCTGCTGCCAGGGCCAAAGGACACTTAGGGATCCAAGCAGAAGCCCGACTATCAGGCTGTAACTAAGCTGGTGATAATTGCGTAGCAGCCAGGCGAGCAGCCGGGAAAAAGCCAACAGACCGCAGACACAACCAAGCATAAAAACGATGATAGTCAGCAGCTCCAGCTCTACCAGGGCAGTCAACATGTATTGATAAGCGCCCAACAGGAGCAAGATAAAGGCACCGGAGAGTCCGGGTAGAATCATGGCGCAAATCGCCAAAGCACCGCTGAAAAACAGGTACACCAAGGAAGGCTGGGCAGTTACCGGTTCCAGCAAACCTATCGATACCGTGACGGCAATTCCAAACAACAACGCCAGTACCTGGGCAAATTGTTTGAGCTGAACCTGCGGCAGCAACAGGTAACTCGATGCCAGCACCAGGCCGATAAAGAACCCCATCAGTATTTCGAATTGATTCTCCAACAGATAGAGCACTGTATTGGCAGAGACTATCAACCCGGTAAGAATTCCCAGCGCGACAATGAGCAAAAAGGTGCCGTTAATCCGTTGCCAGGCCTCCGCAAACCTCCCCTGTAAGGCGAAGCCCCCGGCGCGAATCTCCACGGAGCGAATGGAATAGATCAGGGAGTCATAGATGTTAGTGATAACAGCAATGGTGCCACCGGAAATACCAGGCACAGAATCCCCCAATCCCATGGCGATTCCTTTCGCGTAGAGCAAGGCAATTGCAGGTGGTGAGGCAAGATCAGGAGTCTCTATCTCTGCTTCTGAGTCAGATTGTTGCCCGTCTGTGGAATCTCCAACCATCGAATAACCGCACCACTTTAATGTTGCACCTGACCCATCAGCAGGGGAACGAAGCGCACTTTATCCAGGGTACGTTCTTCAAAGTCTGACCCGTCGCGCTGAATGAGTTTTAACTCTTGGAAGTCTTCCCCACCCACGGGAATCACCAGGCGCCCACCGTCAGCTAATTGATCCAGTAAATCCTGCGGAATTTGTTGAGGAGCTGCTGTGGTGATGATGGCATCGAATGGACCACAGCCTTGCCAGCCCGTACTGCCATCGTCATGTTTGAATTCGATGTTTCTCAAGCCCAGCAATTTAAGGTTGTGTTTGGCGCGGTCCAATAACGGCTTGATGCGCTCGATAGTAAATACGCGTTTGGCCAGCTGAGCAAGAATCGCTGTCTGATAACCGCAACCTGTGCCGATTTCCAGCACCCGCTCCAGGCTGCCAGATTTCACCAGGGCTTCCGTCATGCGTGCCACAATGTAAGGCTGTGAGATGGTTTGGTTATGACCTATGGGTAGCGCGACGTCTTCATAGGCCCTATGAGATAGCGCTTCATCAAGAAAAATATGCCTTGGGGTTGTGCGCATGACATCCAACACTTCCATACTGGTGATGCCCTGATCCATGAGGCGACCCAGTAGGCGCTCTCGTGTACGCTGGGAAGTCATACCGATGCCATTGAGATTTTGTTTACTGTTCAAAACTGCTTCCTGTTATTTTTGACTGCATTCCTGTTGGGGAGTTTCAGTATTCGAATTCGCCTGTTCCCTGAACTGACAAAGCTCCCGCAGCAGACTGGTGGCATAGGCCCCTCTGGGCAGACTGAACTGAAGCTCCAGCTCAGCCTCTCCATGCCATTGCCAGTTGAGACCCTCTGGCTTGAAGCGTAGAGACCTGCGACCGGCCCGTAGACCGTGTCGCTCCAGACCCCCAACCAGATCTGGAAAATGTGCCAACACTGCATCTTCAATATCGGCCGCAATGGCCTGAGTTGCATACCTATCTGACTCATCACGTTGTCCGCATAGAAGCCCGGAGGGGTGGATATCCAATTCATCCAGCCGCTGTTGCAGCTCCGCGTCCCAACCGCTGCTTTCCACAGCAAAAAAGCGCTGGGTACCATTCAGATTCAACACGTCGCCAGCGACATACTGGTTCCAGTTCCCTTGCATAAGGCGCTGAGAAAGGATTTGGTTGAACAGATAGGCTCTGGCCGCCGAATACAGCATGCCGCGCTTCTGGCGACCGGGTTTTTTGTTGGCACTGTCAGACTCTGACATCAAGGCCTGCACTTGTTGCAGGTTGGACAGATCCCTGCCAAAGCGCTGCTTACCAAAATAATTTGGCACACCGAATTGCTGCAGCCAGCGCAGTTTTTCATCCAACTGCTCTGGGTTACCTTCCACTTCACGCAAACGTAATGAAAAATGATTGCTTTTGTGGGAGCCAATTTTGAGTTTACGCTCATTGCGCTGAGTCTCCAGCACAGTCAGCTCCGAGTTTTCCAAGTCCGCCAGTTTGGCTTCCGACTCGACAGGTATGCGGGCGCTGAACCACTGGGTAGTGTTGGCGCGCCGGTCTTTCATGCCGGCATAACCCAC
>JAKSCP010000264.1 GCA_022360535.1 Pseudomonadales bacterium
CAGCAATCACGGCACTGCCTATACACAACGGAATTAACAAAAACCCAGGGAGATTTAGGTGGATGCCTATCCATGCCGCAGCAAATGCCCCAGCGGATATGAACGCTGTACCTGCGAAAAAAGTGGACACCAGGGCAAGCGATTGAGTGACTGACAGGTCGATGCCGCTTGGGAATGGAGACTTGGGGAGTAAGGACATTTGAAGCCTCCTTCCAGGTGAGTTGACTGATCTAGAGCATAAGAGTCAGCGGCCGGGATGTCTACGCAACACCGGGTATTTCGTCGTGTTTTGGTTTAAAGTAAGCCTTCTCAGCTAGATTCAGTCAGCGGGCAGGAAATTGCCTGGACGACCGTAGAATTAGAAATGACTCGATTCTGCAGGCGGGGCAGTGATCTATGAATTTTCAGCGCAGACTCTCGCAGGTGACATTTGGATTAGTGGTTCTACTGCTAGGCGCGCAGCAGCTCGCCGCACAGGCACCTCGTTCTGAAGAAGACCTTCCGCTATTGGACCTCAACACACCTTTGCGTCTCAACTTTGCCGGTTCCTGGGAAAAGGACTTTGCGCGCAGTGACAAATGGGAAGACGAGCTCAACCGGGTGCTACAGATGCGCCAGGAACAGGCGGCCCTGCAGCGCGCTGGTGTGGGTGGCGGCAGCGCTCCGCGGGTTTCCTTAGGCAACCTCAATCTCAATTCCGGTCGGCGTGGAGCCAACTTGTTTGAACTTGCACAACTTGCCGAATACATCAATCGCCAAACGACTATGGAGATCACTCAAGACCGCAACGAGATTCGAATCGAGCGGCGCGGCGAAGCACCTCTGGTGTGCAGCCTGGAAATGGGGCCGATGTCGACATTCAGTAGTGCCCATGGCACAGAAATCTGTGGCTGGGATCTGCAGCAACTGGTTTTTGAAATTACCCTGCCGGAAGACCTGGTCATACGACATCGTTTTTCGGTTGCGGCAGATGGCGAAGAGCTGCGCATGGTCACCAGTGTCAGTAGCAAAGGATCGGCACCGTTTAACCTGATTACGGCATTCAATCGTTACGACGCCGGACCCGACAATCTCAATTGCGTACTGACGGTGAGTCGTGGTCGGGTATGCAGCCAGGTCACTCCGTTAGATTGAGAGAGCTCTGATGTTGCACCGGGTTTTCTTCACTTCTCTTTTTGTCGCTATGTTCCTGGCTGCCTGTAGCAGTAGCCCGGTGCCAGCGCCTGAACCGGTGTTTCCGGAATCTCCAAGAGTGGGTGATGTTGAACTCACCACCGCAGTTACTGCCCCCCTGGAACACCAGCTACTGGACATCGGGATCACCGCTTTCACCAATCAATACAACGACAGTGATACAGCAATCTACGGTGATTGGGTGTTCTCCGAAATACGAGACAACGAACGTCACTTCCTGCCGTATTTGTTGAGACAAACTCTGCAGGAATCCAATCAATGGGGAGCGATTCGCGTGTTACCGCTGAACGACCCCTCGGTTGATCTGTCCATCGAGGGCACCATTCACCAATCGGACGGCACGCGTTTGGTACTGGAAATTCGCGCCACCGATAGCACCGGCAAAGTTTGGTTAGATGATATCTACGTCGACAACAGCCTGGAAACGGATTACCCCGATTCAACCCGGTTGCGCTCGGCAAGTCAGTTAGACCCTGAAGCGATCAAGGAACCTTTTGAAGATATCTACCAGCAAATCAGCAACGATCTGCTCGCCATTCGTAATGCCATGACTGCAGAGCAGTTAACCAATATTCGCCGTGTGTCGAATCTGGTTTATGCCAACGATCTCTCCCCCGAATCTTTCGGACATACTTTGGCAAAAGATGAACAAGGTCTTTGGCAAGTGACCAGTCTGCCTGCAGACGATGACCCTATGGCGGAACGGGTCGCGGAGATGCGACGCAGGCACCACTTGTTTATAGACACCGTCGATGAGTATTACCAGGCACTCTATGATGAGATGGAAGCTTCCTATCTGGTTTGGCGTCGCTATTCCTACGACCAGATTGAGGAATTCGATGCACCGGAAGAACAGACTGTGGATCAGGGTTTGTTTAGCAGCACGAACAACACACTCACCATTATTCAACGCTACAACCGCTACCGCTGGAGTAAAATCTACGAGCAGGAGTTTTTGGAGTTGGCCGCCGGGTTTAATCAGGAACTTGCGCCCGCGATCCTGGAGCTGAACAAAAACGTTCATGGTTTGAGTGGGACCATGGAAGAGCAATACATCCAGTGGCGCCGAATCCTCAGACAATTGTTTGCGCTGGAAATTGGGGAAGTCTAGGCTCAACACCCTAGTGTCACTGCATGGCTTCCAGCTTTTTCTGATCGACTCTTCATCACTCGCTGATCATTTCGACTCATCTGAGAAATCAGAACTCGCAAAACAATTTTGATTCTGCTGAAAATGGGTTAGTCTCGAAGACTTACGCAGTACATCCAGCTGCGATGACAATAATAAAGGAGACAGCATATGACTGAAGTCGCAGCCAGCGGCAACTCCAAACTCAAGTGGATCATCGGTGGATCAATTGGCGGATTGCTTGCCGTCGCGATTGTCGGGTTCTTCATCTACTCCTCGGTCTGCCCCTGCGAACGAACTCCTGGTGGATTTCTCTTCGGCGACGCGGCCGATGGCCCGGTAGCCGATTGGACATTTGCCAACGATGTTCCTTTGTGCCAATTGCAAATCTATGCCGGCATCCGCCCTCATTCCATCAACCTCAACTGCATGTCCACGCCACAGGGTGAGTTATTCCTGAGCTGCTCCGTGTGTGATCGCAAGTATTGGGCTGCCCGGGTCGGGACTGACGAGCCCGGAGTAATGCGCCTGGATGGTGTGACATACCCGGTTAAAGTAAATCGGGTGCAGGATCCCGGCACCATGGATCGCGCCTGGCGCGCGCGGGTAACGAAATTACAGAGTTTTGGTGGCGGTCCCAACAATCCAAGGCCTGATCCCAATGCACAAAGGCCCGATCATTGGTGGACGTTTAGAGTCGAATCCAGAAGCTAGTAGTAGGGTAGTCAGAAGAGAGGTATCGCAAATGATTACGATTACAAAAAGAGTTTTAACCTTAGGTTTGCTATCAGCCTTGGTCAGCACGACTGCTGTAGCTCAATCTCAAAGCTGGGTTGAGAAGGCAGTTCATAATTTCGGCGCACCTATCAATACCATGTGGGCTGAAGGCGAATTGTCTTTTGCCGATGATGGCACCATGGTGTATTGCAGCGCACGGCAGGACATGGCGGTTGCCGAAGGTGATCCGAAAGATCTCTACATTGCTTATTTCAATGAAGAGACTGGCACCTGGGATGACCCCATCAACATGGGCATGCCAGTGAATCAGCCACCACGCACTGATGTGGATCCTTTGCGCAAGGGTGATGATCGCGAACCCTGGATTACTGCTGACGGCAACACCATCTACTTCCGGTCTGACCGTCTGGCAACCACCACGCCGCAGAACAATCATGACATCTTTGTTACACGCAAAGTGAATGGCACCTGGAGCGAACCCGAGCTGGTGGGCTTTCCCGTTAGCACAACCGAAGGTGATGAACACTGTCCGGCTATTCTGCAAGACGGCGAGACTCTCTGTTTCGCCTCGCGTCGTGCCGGTGGCTACGGTGGCTCTGACATCTATTGTGTGAAACCCGATGGCAGTGGCGGTTGGGGCGATGCGGTGAATCAGGGGCCAAACATCAACACGGCAGCCGAAGAATTTCACTTCACCCAGGATACCGATGG
>JAKSCP010000068.1 GCA_022360535.1 Pseudomonadales bacterium
AGTTCTTCATCATCTAGCTCATCGTCATCTGTTTCTTCATCTTCCAACTCGTCGTCTTCGAGCTCCACGTCATCTTCAATTTCTTCCTCGAAATCTTCATCCAGATCTTCTTCGTCCAGGTCTTCTTCATCCAAGCCTTCCAACCCACCCCCGTCATCGAACTCATCATCTTCAATTTCGCCGCCTTCTGGCTCGTCTTCAAAATCCTCCTCTGACTCGTCCTGTATTTCTTCCTCAAACTCATCTTCAAGTTCCAGTCCATCTTCCTGAAGCAGAAACAGTTCGTCATCAAATTCCTCTTCAAGCTCTCCTCGCTCTTCCTCAAGCTCGTCAATAATCTCATCATCCACCAGCAACTCATCTTCTTCAGCCTCTGGTTCCAGTGGACTTACGTCGATCTCTATCTCCTCAAACTGTTCTTCCCGGAACAGTAGCTGCTCTTCCTGCAAAACTTCCTCGTCCTCCTCTTGCAGCAGCTCTAACTCTTCTCGAAATACTGGCTCTATTAACTCGTTTTCCTGCTCGCCCTCTGAATCCTCTGATTCCTCTGGTTGCAGTAAGTCCGGCTCAGCCTCATCACTTTCCTGCAAGGCCTCCAGTTCGTTGAGTAACTCAATCTCTAACTCTGGTTCAGGCTCAGGTTCTGGCTCGAAGTTGTCTGGAATGTCAGGTTCCTCCCCATTAATCAACGTCACCAGTTCCAATGTAACCTGGTACTCATCGAACAGGTCGTCATCTAACTCCTGTGCATAAACAACAGGCCAAGCCATCGCAAAAAGCACGGCGAAAGACACCAGTACGCTTCGACAAAGCCAGAAACAATACCAGAAACAACAAGAGAAGAGCCTGTTCATGCAGCGCCCTCCTGTCTATTTTTCGGAAACTCACATTCGAAACATGCTCCGCCATATGCGCTATCGATAACACGTGCTGTAGCGCCGTGTAATTCAAGAATGCGACGACAGATCGCCAGACCCAAGCCGTAACCACCTGTTTCACGGTTGCGGCTGTCATCTATTCGATAAAAAGCGGTGAATACTTTTTCCTTCTCTTTCTCAGGTACGCCGGGGCCATCATCTTCTACACGAATCAAACTTGTTTGTTCATCTTGCTGGAGGGAAATGTGTACTTTGGACGAGGCATGTTTGCATGCGTTGCTGATTAGATTTTGCAACAAGCGCACTATTGCTGATTCGTTTGCAATGAAGTCAGTTTGGTGGTCGGTGGTCATGGATACAGTGATCGTCGGATAGAGCTCGGCAAGCTTATCGACCACATTGGCAGCCAAGTCGCCAAGATTGACTGCTCGCTTCTCTAACTCTGGCGCCCTTACCAGCTTCTGGTGCTCAATCACTTCATCGATCAGATCTTCGAGTTCACTGATATCGCTGCCAATGTCTTCTGATTTGCGTAGCAAATCCGGAGCTGATACTTGCTTGATAGTTTCCAGCCGAAACCGAATTCGGGCGAGCGGGGTTCGTAGTTCATGGGACACGGCCTGCATGATCTCTCGCTGACTCTGCAGCAAGGATTCTATCTGCTGCGCCATCGTATCGATCTTGTCACCCAGCCTGGTGAGTTCGTCACGCCCCGACATCTCCACGCGGGCACTGAGATCACCGTGACCAAACGTTTCCAATGTGCTGCTAATCCGATGCAGACGACGATCCAATCGAAAAACCAACCAGGAAGAAACCAGCACTACCACAAACAGCGAAACGGCGATCATGCCCAGCACTGTCTGCAGCGGCAACTCCTGAAATTGAGGAACTGGACCTAGTACAACAACCTGATCTTCCGACAACGGTGCATAGACGCTAAAAGCATTCTGGTTGTCGCTGTCGTAATCGACGACAACCGAATTACGCGCCAAGCGGGATTGTTGTTGCGAGTCTAGAGGCGTATTGCCGAGGTTGTTGAGAGAGAGTTGATAGCTGGAAAACTGTTGTAAGTCACCAAGCCCACGTGGATCGTTTTGCCGATTTAGCTCAGCAACTACCAAGAGCACCTGACCCCGAAATTGCTGTTCGCCTAAACTAAAAACCTCTAAGCCTACGGTCTGCGTCTCGTCAAAGGGCAAAACCCAAAAAATACTGTCTCTTTGTGAGACTGATTGTCTGGGAAGGCCATCCCGAACAACTGACAGCAACAGGGGGTCTGCGATTGCTTCGCCCAACGGGGTGGTTGATAACTCGGCCCCGATTAGCTGCGCAACCAGGTCGTAATATTGCATTCGACTGGTTGGCGGTTGACGTAAAGCCGAATCCGCAATCAGTTGCATCGCGCCGGAAAGTGCGTTCGCTTGGTATTCTTCGAGGCGGCTATCCCTCGACACCGAATACAAGGTGAAACTCAAGATGGCAGCGAGCAATACCGATAGGCCTATTCCTATGTAGATTCGCGCTATCACGGCTCCCTCAACAAGCTAACGAGTGATTCAACACACTTTACACAAGACCTTGATTTAACTCAAAAAGCCTAGCCTGCCGGAGCGCCCGGTAACCGGGAAGCCTACAAAAACACTACAATTTACTTACAAAGCGTAAAAATGTGAGTTGGTAGAATAATTTTCCATACAAAGTGCGTAAGATTGAGCTTAGCGTCTGCTCCATTTTGCCGAACAACCCTCAAGAATGAACCTATATCGTTGTTTATGAAGATCAATTGCTGTCTCGTCGCTATTTTGTTATCTGGCTCAGGCCAGTTAGTAGCAGCTGAATTCGAACTCGGCTCCGGCCTCGGGTTCGATTCGAATCCTTACCGGCTAAACGATTCTCTCCCAGTCGATGAAGAAGGCTTTGTGAGCAGCGAAGCACGCTTGCGGCTTGGAGAGGGGCGGGGTGTTTCCGCAGATTTTCGTGTCATCAATGATAGTTACATAGACGATAGCAGAGGTGATCGAACGCTGATCATCAGCAATCTGAGCTGGGAGAATCAGTTTTCAGACAGCGAACATGAGATTCGACTCTCGTTGAACGATCGGCGACTGGATCGCACCTACGTCAGCCGCCTCAGCGGCGACACCTACGCCGTAAGAAGCACACCGGCTGGCGACAGGTACAACTACGACCGGCAATCACTGCGGGCACAATTGGAATTTAATCTGGCAGGACGCAATCAGTTACTGCTGGACCTCGATGCCAGAACTCAAAACTATGAAGATTTCCCTACCCTGAGTTTGGTAAATCTGGATTATGACCAATGGTCTGCTGAAGTCACCTGGCGAAACTTTTGGACCAGCCGATTGCGAGTTGATTTTGTCGGTGAGATAAGCAATCGAGATTATGACAGTCGGGAATTAAGGTCTCTCGATGGAGCCATCATCCCGGGCTCGCGCAGCCGCTATGACTATACACGACTGGCGATCAATTCCCGCATTCGCACTGGCCCAAGAACCTACCTCTATCTGAACATCAGTAACAACTTACGGCAGGACAATGGGCCAGGTTATTACGATACAGATGACCTCAGCGGCAGTGTCCGGCTAAGGCACCAAACATCATTTGACGGCGTGCTGAACCTGAGCACTAATTACCGTGATCTGACCTATGATCGCAGTTCAAACACATTCGATCTTGAGACTGAGGTTGAAGCGCCAGATTCAAGAGGTTGGCGCTGGTCATTCAGCTACGAACAACCGTTAGGCGAACGCTTTGGAGCAAACTGGTTCTGGTTCGCGGAAGCGGCATACTTTGATTATGACTCAGGCCGCAGCATTTACATCTTCGAGCGTGAGACTTATCAAACTGGTTTGCGCATAGAACTGTAGATCACGACCTTCCATCTTCATCATCCCCCTCAACGCTTTTTTACTTAACTGGGCCTGCGACACAAAAAAGCTCGCTGGCCGACCTTTGTGTCAACCAGCGAGCAATCACCCGGAACTACCGCATTTGCGGTAGTGTATTGATCAGAAGGAGTTATCTAACACTGTTGTTGGGCCGTCCGTTAGCTTAACTCCAGTGATGTCTCGGACGTCCTTGCTATCAGGCAACAAACTACTGATATCCATCACATCATCCTCTGCCTCGGAACCAAACTCTACAACCAGTTCACCTTCAGCATCGCTGGTTACCGTGCCTGCATCAACTTCATCGGCACCGAAGACAACTGCGAGTGAGTAGTTGGTGTCTGCTGTTAAACCTGTGAGTTCGATCAAAAAGAACTGAGATGATTCATCACCTTCTGTCTCATACTCCCACTCGGCGATGCCACTGATACTTTCGTCATCGGAACTAAGCGGAAATTCAGCAAAGGTACCTTCTCCATCGCCCGATTCCTCGTCTGAATCTTCGTCTGATTCCTCATCTGATTCCTCATTTGAATCCTCGTCACCTGATTCATCATCAGAGTCTTCATCCCCGGATTCTTCACCATCATCTCCACCTTCGGTGTCATCATCATCGAAGTCCCCGCAATCGCTTTCTTCCTCGTCAGACTCTGAATCTTCGTCTGCGTCCGCGCTTTCATCCGAATCTTCACCAGAATCAGAATCGGTGTCTTCATCGGAATCTGAATCTTCGTCTTCCTCCCCTGGCGCCTCGCAGGCTTCATCAGACTCATCGTCCTCGACACCCTCTTCTTCCGAATCACCATCCTCGAACTCTTCGTCGTCATCATCTTCGACAGAGAAGTATTCATCGTCGGCATCACCGTCACCATCGATGTCCGCACCCACATAGAATGCAACCAGTGAAAGATCTTCCTGAAGTTGTCCTTCAACCTCTACAAACGATCCTTCCTCTATTCCACCATCAATTTCGGTATTGTTGTCAGTGAAGATCTCGACCGTGCTGCCACCCCGAATCTGCAGCGTAAAGCTGGAATCTGAAGCCCCAGTAATGTCTCCTTCCAACTCAATCAAGCCATACTCACGCTCACCAACGTGTACCCGATAGGCAGTGAACTGACCGTTGTCCACCGAACCGCTGACGTTGACCAGCTCACCGACACCCAACTCTGAAAGCGCGATGATTTCGTCATCCATCGCACCACGCCTGGAGATCTCGGAATTGCCATCAATTGCCACTGTAATTTCGAGTACTGTAATGCTTTGCTCATCACCTGATGAATCGACATCAGATACTGCGCCCTGCAAACGAAACTGCTCGCCTTGCATGTCGAGAATTTCAACTTCATCGGCAACCAATCCTTCCTCGGCAAAGAAGCCAGCGATTTCCACGAAATCACCGACCATCACGTTATCCAGGGCGATATCCTCACCCCCTTCTTCGATTTCGGTGTCATTGTTGATAATGACAGGGATCTCAGCGTCGTGGATTTTGACCGAGATAGAACCATGGTTTTCCTCACTCACCTCCACTGCAGTGACTTCGCTTTCGAAGATTAACTCTCCCCCTTTCGCCAGCACCCCGTTGGCCTGACTCACAGCCAGAGCCAAAGCCGAGACGGTGGCGGTTAAATTTTTACTTATCGCTCGTGATTTCATGTACGTACCTCTACGCATGTGATTAACCCGAGCTAAATTCTATTGAGCAAGATTGGAATTTACTGTCTAGGGATTGTTCTGGAATTGTTAGGAATAAGTTGGGGGACGCGCAATTTGCTGGCGATTCGTGCGCAATTCAGTACGGAGGGCAAAGCATTGCTATTGTGCTGGCGCTAAATTTCAAACACTAAGTCCGAAATTTTCAGCAGTAGGAGTAAATAAAGGTGAGATTCGTGGCGGGGGGATGAAAATTCTTGAACGCGGTAGATTGTCTGAAGGATCTTGAGAGAGCTGCTAGCCCATTTCAGAGAATTTCGACACAGGCTTATACAAAGACAATTGAGGAATATAGGAGGTGGCAAAAATTTGAAAGGGTCGAACTTTGATTTAATCTATTTGTCAGAACAACTCGCAGGGCTCAACAGCTAGCCCTTCTTTTTGCTGATTCCACAAATGTCGTATCAGACTTAAAAGAAACGGACAGAGAACAAGTTAACAATTCAGATATTGTTCCATCCTGATGGACCAACCATTGCCTTGGAGAAAACAAATCTTGCTGCAGCACATCATTCGGTGCAGGCATTCTTGGCGACACTTCAATAGCTACGTAATCGCGGTTCCCCAAACGGCGAAAAGTCGCCTTGTACAAGTCACTATCAATATTGATACAGCAACTACCATCACCGTACTTATAAGCCTCGTATAACAGCTTTCTATACTGTTCTCTCAGTTTCCCAAAGTTGTCAAACAGGACCCAGCTTACAATAGATTCCTTATCCAAAATGGGACTGACCAGCTGGCCGTCATTCCTGACAATGCTCCATTGATTGCGTGTCATTGATGAAACCTAATCTATCGATCTGATAACAGCCCCGCTCATCCGCAGTGCATTACACATCGACAAAGTGTCAATTTACTGTCAGCACCGGGGTAATTAAATGGCGTTTTATTGCCTAATGGTTTGACCTACTTCACACCCACGAAAACAATAACACAGATACTGTATATACATACAGTATTCTTTGCATTTCGCCTGAAAAAAGTGGGGATTGGTCTCAGCTGATTTTTTGGGTTGAGGTCGATTGCCTGATCCCTGAGTTGGAAGGAAACGAACGGTGTCCTCGCGGTGCTGCAAGTAGCCGGTTTTTCGTATGCTGGTAGACAGTGTCCCGGAAGCTTCGAGTAAGAGCGAATACTGAACCGGAGAATCGTGCTCTATCGGTCAGATCTGATCAGTTGGATGAGAAAGTACCCAAGATCGACCTCCCACCACTGCCTATCGAAATTGGGCATTCTGGGCGCTGCATGGTGATTATTGTGGTAGCCCTCACCCAGGGTGACGAAGCCAATCAGTGCATTGTTCATACTGTTATCTTGAGTGTCATAGTTACGATAACTGCCCCAGTGTTCCATATGACCAATAACGTTAATGCCTGAGATAATTGAATACACTAGAAATGTGCCATTCAAACTAGCGGAAACAAAGGTTGGACCACCGATGAAATAGAGACCCAGAAGATTAAGATAGAACAATGGGACGTAGTACTGATTAAAGAATCGATTTTGCTTGTCAAGGAATTGTCTGGACCCAAGAGCATTGTCCGCAACAAACTGACGGGCATCACTCTTATAGTGCCAAACGAATAGTGTATGCAGTATTCCATGGCTTGGTGACAGTAGATCTTTTTCAGTATCAGTATGCGCGTGATGATTTTTATTATGGACCACACCCCAGAAAATTGGACTTCCCTGATGACCCTGGCAGCCAAGGTACAGCAGTGCTGCTTTTATTGGCGCAAAGGTTTCAAATGACCTGTGCGAGTTAAGTCTGTGAAATCCAATCGTGATTCCTACCCAGTACAGTAGGTAGAACACTACCGACAAGAGGAAGAGCGCTGTACTTGGATAGATAAAGACTGAACCAATAAGGTTCAGGAATAATAAGATCGAA
>JAKSCP010000067.1 GCA_022360535.1 Pseudomonadales bacterium
GTGGTAAGCCTCCACAGCAAAATGGCAGAAACATGGATCATGTTTGTCTGCGCATTGCTCCCATGGAGGAGGCGGAACTGACAAAGTTTTTGAATCAGCAGGGTATTGATACGC
The DNA here is from genome assembly GCA_022360535.1 of Pseudomonadales bacterium. Lineage (GTDB taxonomy): Bacteria > Pseudomonadota > Gammaproteobacteria > Pseudomonadales > Pseudohongiellaceae > UBA9145. Next base: position 115 of record JAKSCP010000067.1, read on the forward strand.
CTGAGTTTGCCAAGCGTTACGGTGCCGAAGGCTACGGTCGTTCGCTATACATCAATGACCCGGAGGCCAATGTTGTGGAATTAAAATTCGAACAGCGCTCGCCCGCGGCTTAAGCCGTAGAAGTAGCCGTGTCAGTAATTTCTTCTTCCACTGGTGTGATCTTGAATCCAATAAAGCCATAGATTGTGGCGATAACCGGATTGATAAGATTGAAGAAACAATACGGCAGGTAGGCAAACGTCGCTACACCAAGCGTGCCAGCCATATAGGCACCACATGTGTTCCAGGGTACCAAGGGTGACGTGATGGTTCCGGAATCTTCCAGTGTTCGACTGAGATTCTTCATATCCAGATTACGATTCTGATATTCGAGTTTGTACATACGACCAGGCAGTACCAGCGAAATGTATTGGTCAGAGGTAATCAAATTAGCACCGATACAGGTGGCGATCGTGGTAGCGATTAAGCTGCCGGTGCTATGTACGAAAGACAGTGCGTAGTTAACCAGGCATCGTAATAGACCGGTATGATCCATCACGGCACCGAACACCATCGCACACAGTATTAACCATACTGTGTTGAGCATGGAGCTCATTCCACCTCTCGTCATCAAATCATCAAGTGTGGCATTGCCACTCTGCATTACGAAGCCATCGAACAAGGTTAGCCAGATACCGCGAAACAATGCGAGTGCCGCATTTGGAGCTTCCCCCGGGAGCGCCAGAATTGCCTGCCGTTGAAACACCAGTGCCAGGACCACAGCGATCATGGCGCCACTAAGAATTGTTGGGATAGGGGGGAATTTCTTATTGGCCATCACCAGCAAAACAGCAACTGGCAAAAGCATAATTGGATTGACGGAAAAATTTTCTGTAATGAGCCGCAATGTGATTGCTAAGTCATCGGCACTGGACTGAGCATCGATGTTCAGTCCGATGATTACAAACAGAATTAGTGCGATCACGATGGAAGGCACTGTGGTCCAAACCATATGTCCAATATGGGTGAACAAATCCGTACCAGCAACCGCAGGCGCCAGGTTTGTCGTTTCTGACAGGGGAGACATTTTGTCACCGAAGTAGGCGCCAGAAATTATTGCGCCTGCAGTAATCTCTACCGATAAACCCAAACCAGCCGCGGCACCAATCAAGGCGATGCCGACGGTGCCGGCAACGGTCCAGGAAGAACCAATGCTGAGCGCGATAAATGCACAAATCACGCAAGTGGCGGCATAGAAGATACTGGGGTCGAGGATGAGCAGGCTGTAATAGATCATGGTTGGCACCGTGCCTGCCATAATCCAGGTACCTATGAGCACGCCTACACTAAATAGAATCAAGCAAGGTTTGATGGCCACCGAAATGCCAGCCACGATGGCGGCTTCCACATCTTTCCAGGCCTGCCCGTTGTTCCAGGCAATCAGTGCGGCAACAGCGGCCCCAACACACAGCGCGATCTGATTGGGGCCGTAACTGGCATCCTCACCAAACAGGTAAACTGAAAAAGACAGTAAAGCGACCAGGGCGCCGACGGGAATGAGTGCCTGCAGAATAGTAGGGTTTACAACGGGTGGCTGGGAATCGATGGAATCTGTCATTGATTGTTTGGGCTGGCGTGTGTCCCAGCCAATAACTACGAGTCTGGCGTCAAGCATATCGGGATTGTCGGCTGCCTGTCTAATGGGGATTAGGGTATAATCTGCCCCCTTTTTCACAGATAGACCGCTATTTCATCTGGCCGATCAGGCCGACTGATGAAACAAGCCAACGCAACAGACCAGTGCCATAGACTAATGAATAGTCCAATGAACAGTGCAGAAAGTTACATGACCGATATCGAGGCCTACATGGTCAAACTGGGCGCGCAGGCACGCCAGGCCGCCCAGAGCGTCAATAAGGCTTCCACGGCGCAGAAGAATGCGGCGCTACTGGCGATGGCCGAGGGTATTGATGCCAGCCGGGATGCCTTAATGACTGCCAATCAGCAGGACCTGGCAGCGGGTAGAGAAAAGTCTCTGGCTCCTGCGCTTATGGATCGACTGGAGCTCACTCCGGCACGTATCGACACCATGATCGAGGGCTTGCGACAGGTAGCTGCTTTGCCGGACCCAGTCGGTGAAGTGACCGACCTCAAGTATCGACCCAGTGGCATACAAGTCGGTCGCATGCGCGTACCTTTAGGGGTTATTGGCATCATCTACGAATCGCGGCCAAACGTGACCTGCGAGGCTGCCAGTCTGTGCTTGAAATCCGGAAATGCCACTATCCTTCGGGGTGGTTCTGAAGCAATTCATTCTAATCAAGCCATTGCACAGATTATCCGCGCTGGACTCGAATCTGCCGGTATCGATGCATACGCTGTGCAAATTCTGGATCGTACTGATCGTGAAGCGGTGGGCAAACTCATCACCATGCCAGAGTATGTCGATGTGATCGTGCCTCGTGGTGGCAAGGGTTTGATTGAGCGCATCAGTCAGGATGCGAAGGTCCCGGTGATCAAACACCTGGATGGCAATTGCCATGTTTATGTGGATGACAAAGCGGATTTGAAAAAATCCGTCGCCGTCGTAGAAAACGCCAAGACACAGCGCTACGGGACTTGCTGCACAATGGAGTCTCTGCTGGTTGCTGAACCGGTGGCAGAAAAGGTGCTACCTGAGATCGCTGATATCTTTCGTCAGCATAAGGTCGAAATGCGCGGCTGTGAACGTACGCAAAAGTTGGTGAGTGATGCCACTCCAGCAACCGAAGCAGATTGGGAGACAGAATACCTGGCTGCTATTGTTTCTATAAAAGTTGTTGCCGACCTGGACGCAGCCATATTCCATATCAATCGTTACAGTTCTCAGCATACAGACTCCATTATGACCGAGGACATCAATCGGGCGCAGCGATTCATGCGCGAGGTGGATTCCAGTTCAGTGATGGTCAACGCGTCAACTCGATTTGCCGACGGTTTTGAATACGGATTAGGCGCAGAGATTGGCATCTCTACGGACAAGTTACATGCCCGTGGCCCAGTCGGGCTTGAAGGTCTCACTTCGCAAAAATACATCGTGTTGGGGGACGGTCACATTCGGCAATGAGTTCTCGTTTAGGTGTTCTCGGTGGGATGTTCGATCCCGTGCACAGAGGGCACATCGCGGCCGCCCGGTTTGCGTTGACAACGTTGAAGCTGGATCGAGTGAAGTTAATCCCCTGTAATCAGCCTAATCACAGAGATCCTGCCTTTGCTCAGGCGCAGCATCGACTCGCGATGTTACGACTCGCTACTCAAGCTGATAGTCAAATCGAGGTGGATGATTGCGAAATTGTGCGCGGAGGCGTCTCGTACTCGGTTGATACCTTAAGTGACCTGAGTCGGTCTGGGAACTTCGAATCTATTGTCTTCGTGTTAGGTATGGATTCGTTGAATACTTTACCTCGCTGGCATCAATGGCAGTCGCTGTTTGATTTGTGCCATCTGATGGTGTTGGCGAGGAACGGGCAGGACGTTGACGCTGAAGTAGCACGGCAGATTGATCTTGATTCGCGCCTGGTGTCTTCGCCTGATGAACTACATGCTGTCAAGCATGGGAAAGTGTTAATACAAAAAGATTTTGACTTTGATGTTTCGTCTACCCGGATTCGTAACGCGATATCGGAGAGAATTGGTCTGAGTCAATATCTTGCTGATGAAGTAAGCGACTATATTCGAAACAATAGTCTCTACTCCTGATTGAACTTGATTTAAATTGATTACCGATGAAGGCAGAAAGTTTGGATAGCAAACGACTAGCAGAAATTGCAGTTGATGCGTTGGATGATCTGAAAGGGCAGTCTATACGCAGCATCAACGTGAAAAAACTCACCGAAATCACCGACTACATGGTAATCGCTACCGGTCGGTCCAGTACCCATGTCAAAGCGCTTTCCGATGAAGTAGTGAGGAAAGTGAAGGAAGCTGGCGGTGAGGTTATTGGAGTCGAAGGTAAGATGCAGTCGGAATGGGTGTTAGTGGATGTGGGAGACGTGGTTGTGCACATCATGATGGCGCCAGTGCGAGCCCTCTACAATCTGGAAGACCTTTGGAGCTTTCAGGCAGCACAAGACACAGAAGCCGAGTCTGGGTCGGCTTAAGCCTTTCATGGAAACATCCTGCTCAATTCTCGAAGCATGAAACTCAAGCTAATCTGCGTTGGTGATCGCATGCCAATCTGGGTTCAGCAGGGCACTGACGAGTACGCCAAACGAATCCAGCGAGAGTTGGGTTTCTCACTTGTCGAAGTTCCCATCGCCAGGCGTAGTAAGGCTCTGTCAGTGGAGAAATGTCTGGACAAAGAGGCGGCAGATCTATTGGCTAAGATTGGTCCCAACGATTACGTGGTGGCATTGGAAGTGACGGGCAAGGCTTTTACTACTGAAGGATTTGCTGCTGAAATCGAACGCCTGAGAGACCAGGGTCAAAACCTGTGCCTGTTGATTGGCGGTCCAGACGGGTTGGCAGAGCGAATCTTGCAGCGGGCCAACGGGAAATGGTCCCTTTCCCGCATGACCCTGCCTCATCCACTGGCCAGGGTATTGTTGGTTGAACAATTGTATCGGGCGGCGTCGATTCTAAAGGGGCATCCCTACCACCGCGTCTGAGTCAGCTGCAGCGGCGCCAGGTAGCATTAAAAACCACAGAAAAACCGGTTAAACTGTTGTTTTTAACGCATAAACCGAGATCAAAACTTTCCCCGGACTTGGCGGTCTAAAACTTTCCAGGCTCAGGCTTCAAGCCGTATTTCCCCCAGCCGACTATTTGTAGA
>JAKSCP010000124.1 GCA_022360535.1 Pseudomonadales bacterium
ACGGTTTGATTCACCATACTGGAATGAAACATCGTAGTTCCAGTCACCGATCAGTTGACCGCGTGCACCAGCCATCATCATGAAGTGCTCGGTATCGTACTGCTCGGTACGAGGACCAAGCTCCAGGGTACGACGACGCAGTTGCATCTTCACGTAGTCAGCTTCATCGACTACACCATTTCCATTCACGTCGTACCAGTTGCTTCCCTGGCCACCTGGAGACAGGTTGCCAAGACCAACCGCTTCGTTCGCGAAGGAGAGGATTTCACCCAGTGCCTGATCGCTGAAGAATGGATTTGCCAGAGGCACATCAAAACGAGCACCGAAAGTACCAGAAGGCGCTACTTGCTGCTCAACAGTGATGTTTGAGTACTCCAGAGTTGAGTAAATTTCGAGATTCTCATTGAACTCGAAGTTACCCATGAAGAACGCGTTGTAACGCTCTTGAGGAGTACGATAGAAGTTATAAGGGTTGAAGTTGAATACGCTACAACCACCACGAGCGCCAAGACCAGTTCCAGCGTCACCGGTGTACAAGGTACGGTCGTTCAGGAACTGACCGACATTACCAGCACCAGCGATGTTGGCACGAGTGGGCATAGAGGTAGTAGAACGACCTGCCGCTACTGCGTCTGGTCCATCACAACCAGCAATTGGAGAAGGTGAAGGACCTTGTCCTGCTAAGAACTCAGCATAGTTCGCACCATTGCTGGATTGAATACCGAGGTTACCCAGAGGACGCTGACCCAACAGTACAGCTTCACGCTCAGACCAGCTCAGGTTGATTGCCACGTTACCGCGACCACCATCGAGAGCAGAACCCAAAGTCATGGAGATGTTGTCAGTGTCACCATCGTTATCACCGGTAGTGGTGTTGTTGACGAGAAGGTCGAATCCCTGGAAGTTCTGCTTGGTTACGATGTTAACCGCACCAGCGATTGCATCAGAACCATATACCGCAGAAGCACCACCAGTGATGATGTCGATTCGCTCGATCAAGGCAGTTGGGATAGTAGAAGTATCAACACGACCGCGGAAGTTCGCAGGAGTAATACGACGACCATTCAACAGAATCAGGTTTCGCTCTGGACCGAGGCCACGAAGGTCGATCGTTGCTACACCGTCTGTACCGTTATTCACGTTTTGACCGTCACCAGGAATGGTAGCAGGCAATTCACGAAGGATTTTCTCGATTTCAACTTCTTGTTGAAATTCGATTTCTTCCAGTCCCACTGTGGTGATGGGGCTGGCTGATTGCAGACCAGGACGGCGAATACGTGAACCAGTTACGATCACTTCTTCAACCGCAGTGTCCTGCGCGTACACAGCGGGGGCTGTGCCGAGAGAGGCTGCAGTTGCAATGGCAGCAAAAGCCATAGGCAAAGCAGACGCTTTCTTGTTGAGTTTGAACATTTAATGTTCCCCCTTAAATGAAAACTGAGCGCGCGAGGGTATCCCCGAGCACACTCGTTTCTTTTCTTGGTTAGGTTGTGCAACCCACGACTTCTGGGTTACTTGGGCGCGGATTCTACACGGGTTGGGGGGAAACACATAGTCACATTTGTAACAATTTGTAAAAACTTCCGTAATAATTGCCCTTTTTCTGTGACAAAGTTGATCTCTAACAAATGATACTTGGGAAATGCCCTAAATTTCGGGGACTTAGCGCTTTTACCTGACTAATTTAGTCAAGTAACAAATTAGTGCAAATTCGATGCAGGGCGCCATATTTTTGCCATAATCAGGATGGCAAGGACTAACCAGGATTGAGCGCCAAAATCGGACGTGATGTATCTGTTAATTCAGGCTGGCTCTGTGGGCTGGGCTAACACAGAATTCGAGGTTTAAGGGGGCGATAAGATGAAGAATCAACGGTTGTCGGTGGCGGTAGTTATGCTGGTGTGTGCAGCCGCCTTAGCCAATTGCAGCAATCGAGCTATCTACGAGACTGTTCAGCAAAACCAACTGCGGCGCTGCGAAGAAATACCCATCCCGCAACAGGCCAATTGCCGCGAACAGTTCCAGACTTCTTTCGAAGAGTACACGCGGGAACGCAACGAACTGAGCAAAGAAACCCAACCCTAAGCGCCGGCGACGGAGAAACGGAAGTTTTAGTGTGGGCGCACAGAGAATCGATATCCGGCGCCACGCACAGTTTGAATCAGCTTGGCGTAATCGATCGCTGTGTTTTCAATTGAAGAGAGTGCCTTGCGCAGGCGCCGAATGTGCACATCTATCGTCCGCTCTTCCAGATACACATTGCCACCCCACACCGAATCCTGAATGTGATCGCGGCTGAATACTTTTTCCTGGTTTAACAGGAAGAACTTCAGCAAACGAAATTCAGTGGGCCCCATATCGACAGGCTTGTCTTCGATCGAAATTCGATGACTGGTTGGATCCAGCTTCAAATCGAATACCTGCAGAACTTTATCTTTTTGCTTGCCGTTAACGCGACGCAAAACCGTCTTGATACGAGCAACAAGTTCTCGGGGAGAAAAAGGTTTGGTGATGTAATCATCCACGCCTTCATTAAGACCCTGGACCTTGTTGTCCTCGCTGGTCTTGGCAGTGAGCATGATTATTGGAATATTCGTTGTAATTTCATCACGACGCAGACGACGCGCCAGTTCGATACCACTGCCACCGGGAAGCATCCAATCCAGCAGCACCAGATCAGGTTTTTTATCGATGATGGAGACGTGAGCGTCGTGGGCATTAGCAGCGGTAATGCTGCTGAATCCGGCGAGGTCCAGAGTGATGCCGACCATGTCGCGAATAGCGGCTTCGTCGTCGACAATAAGGATGGTGGATTCAGTCATGGTCAGTGCTCAGCAAGTTCGCAGAATTTGCTTTCAAGACTGCAATATTTAAGCAGTAGTATATTACAACTGTATTACACTGACGACCCTGAAAGGCACGTATAACGGGCCTTCAGGCATTTTTTAGCCATCTGCTATCAGAATGTGTAATCCAGCTGGAAACTGAACTCACGACCACGATTGTAAGCAGTAGTTGGCCGCCCATCCTGGGTGATCTCATTACGCTCATCCATGATGTTTCTGGCTTTCAATGTCATCGAAAGCTTATCGCTCAGATCCTTGATAAAGATGAAATTGAGTTCACCAAAAGGTTGTTCGATTAGATCTGGAGCTGTCTCAATTCCAACTTCAGCAATGCGCTCGCCGTAGTAGTGATACAAAAGCGTAGCGGTGGTTCCTTCAATTGGCTCATAGCCCATCTGAAAGTTGAACAACCAGTCTGACTGACCCTGCAATGGCCGGGTAGTTGAAGTCAGAATGCCGCGATCTTCTGGCGCGATTATGACTTCAGATTCGATGTAAGAAACGTTGCTCTGAACGTAAAAGTCTTCGCCTATCCCATTAAGGAAATCGTCACCGAGAAAATCGAGACGCTTATAAATCTCATATTCGATGCCTGAGTTCTCGGCGCCCTGGGCATTGATATAGGTTCCCTGACGGGTGTTGGCACCGGTAATTGATGCCTCGATTGGATTGGTAAATTCCTTATAAAACAATCCCAGTGACATGTAGTCACTGTAGGCAAAATACCACTCCCAACGCAGGTCGTAATTAACCAGTTCGGTGATTTCCAAATCAGGGTTTCCGATGACTTCCCTACCCGTCACCGGGTTTGTAAACGCTGCAGGTGACAACTCTCTGAAATCGG
>JAKSCP010000167.1 GCA_022360535.1 Pseudomonadales bacterium
CGAAGGTAAAGATCGTCAATGGCTGGCACTGGGTCTACAAGGGCTTGCCCCCTATTGGTTTGAACTGGATGTTACCGCCTATGTGGGTGACAGCGGCCGGACTGCACTGTCCGCTGAAGCTGAGTATGAATTATTGCTGACACAACGCCTGATTTTACAACCCCGCGCCGAGCTGAACTTGTACGGAAAAAACGACCCAGAAAATGGTCTCGGCTCCGGCCTATCAGATCTCGCGTTGGGTGTGCGTCTGCGTTATGAGTTCAACCGTCAATTTGCACCCTATATCGGTGTGGAATGGACGAGCACTTATGGCGATACAGCGGATTACCGGCGCGCCGCTGGCGAGAACCGCTCTGACACCCAGATCGTCGCGGGTCTCAGATTCTGGTTTTAATGATTGATACTGCTTGTTCAACACAACTTTTAATCCCACGAGGAAACTAACAATGAAACTCAAACTTCTGTCCCCCGTTCTCGTTCTGGCTGCCCTGGGCGTCGCTTTTTCGGCTCAAGCCCATGATCCTAAGGAGCACATGAAAGACGCAGAAAACCCGAATTGCGCCGCAATGAAGGATATGGATCACAGCAAGATGGATATGAACGATCCTGTCATGCAGGCCATGATGAAACAGTGCATGAAGGATATGCATCATGACGATGATTCCCACGCTATGAGCCACGATGACACATCTGATGAAGATCATAAGGAAGGCTCAGGCGAACAACACTCTGAACATCAGCACTAAAGAATTAAATAAAGGATCTCCTATGCCATCGCTCACCGCATTTATCAAAAGCCTGTTCATTGCCACGGTTATTGGCCTGGTGGGCGCTGGCTTATTTATCTACTCCGGCCTATATCCCATCGGTGCCGACGTACCCCATAACAAATTAAGTTACTGGCTACTGGAAACCCTGCGCGAACGATCCATTGCCCGCGCCGCCAGCGGCATCCAAATTCCGGACAACTTGAACACTTCCGATCGTTTACTGGCAGGCGGTGCGGACTACAATGACATGTGTGCTGGCTGCCACCTTAAACCAGGTAAAAAAGAGAGTGACTTTACCATTGGACTGTACCCATCCCCACCTAAATTAACCGCTACAGCTGATAATCATGGGCATAAACATGGTGGTGGCAGCGGGATGGATGAGGATGAGAATAATGCTGCGATCCAACGCCAGTTCTGGATTATCAAGCATGGTATTAAAGCATCGGGCATGCCCGCTTGGGGACCAACTCACAGTGACGAGCGTATCTGGAACATGGTGGCGTTTTTGCAGCGGTTGCCGACATTGTCTGAGGACCAATATCAGATTCTGACATCCCGGGGCAACGCGACAGAAACGCATGACCACTAGCCTTCATTTTTAATTCGCTTTTATCAAACACTTAATCAACTGCTATCGCTGTTGGTTTTTAAAGGATCATAATAATGACTCAGTCTTCTTTCCTTTACACGCCTTTCTGATTGGCTCGCTACTGTTTTCTGGAATGGTTTTCGCCCATTCTGCCCATGATCCAATAAAGGACATCGAGAAATACGACCGCGCAGTGACTGAAAAACAAGCGCGCTTCGAAACGACCACCAACGAAGAGGAGCGCTTACAAAGTCTTCAGGAGCAAATCGAAATGATGCAGAGAAAATTGCTTGCCTTGAGGAACTTAATGGCCAGTGACTACCCGCATCTTAAAGAAAAGATGAGCAAGTACAAATATGATTATATGGATAGCGTTGACGAATCGATTGTCCAGTTAAAAACGATACTTAAACAAGCTGATACATTACTCGATCCTTGATGTTCAACCACTCAGAGAGCGAGCAGGAGCCGATCGAAATTCACCAATGATGGTGCTCCTAGCCAGGATAAGGTTGAAGGTGATTAATCGCTGCAACAATTTCCCTTGCCTTCGTTGGACGGTGATAGTTGGATTGGCGGGCATGGTACCGAACCGTAAGAACAATACACACAACAATCGCCGGGTTTGGGTTTGAGTACGGCGCGACAATGTTCGCACTCATAGAACCACTGGCAGGCATCCGTCGGCATGGTTTCGATCTTCTTATGGCCACATTCCGGACAGGTCAATTCCGACTGTAAAATCACATTTGAGGTCATGGCGTTTCTGTTTCCACAACAGTTGAGGGATAACCGGCATTGGTGGTTGCTTCAATGAGTTTCCCAGCGCTGGTCTGAGTATCCTCAAATGTGACCACTGCCTGCTTGTGTTCAAAACTGACCTCGACCTTGGTGACGCCTGTTACTTGGTTAAGGGCCTTCTTGATCGTGACCGGACACATGGCGCAGTTCATGGTTGGCAGGTTCAACGTAACGGTCTGAGGTTTAGCCCAGGTAGACAAGCTGCCGAGGGTGAGTACAAGGGCTATTGCGATTTTGTGCATGATTCACTCCAGTGTTATTCAATGTCTTGGGCAAAGCTTTTTTAAACCATCAGGGGAATCCAGTAGCTGCTGGTGACAAGAACCAACGCGATGATGGCCGTGATCCAGAAAATAACCCGCCGGCGCTTGTGCGTTTGCGGTACGGCGCAGGCGGTGCCCGGCTCGCAGGCCTCAACAGGACGGTGGATCTGCCAGCCCGCCCAACCCAATAGCAAAACCACGATCACAATAAAGACGGGACGATAGGGCTCCAGCAGGGTCAAGTTGCCGATCCAGGCTCCGCTGATCCCCAGTGTGAGTAAAACGAACGGACCAACGCAGCAAAGACTGGCGCCAACCGCAGCCAGCACACCGCCTATCAGGGGTAGATTAAGTTTGGCGAACTCGTCTTTTGCGGGCATGACGGACTCCATGAAATGCATTCAATGAAGTCAATGTAAACGCCGTACTTCGGTACGGAGTCAAGTCCGATTTAGGAAAGGTCTGAATCAGGTTGCAACGACTCCACAATCGGACAGGCGGTGTTGTCGGGATTGGCGCGGCACTGGATGATTAAATCCTCTAAAACGCGCTCCAGGCGGCACAGGTCGTTGATTTTTGCCCGCACGCTGACCAGTTTACTTTCCGCCAACTCCTGGACTTCCGAGCAATGGGATTCGCCCAGTGCTAGCAGATTGTCGATCTCCTCCAGAGTAAAGCCCAGTTCTTGGGCACGTTTGATGAATAAAATCCGTGCCAAGGTGGCCTTGGTATAAGTGCGGTACCCTTGAACCGGTTTCGGCGGTTGCGTAATGAGGCCTCGGCGTTCGTAGTAGCGGATGGTTTCGACATTGACCTCTGCTGCCTTGGCCAGTTGACCGATGGAGTAATTTGACGTCATGACCATAGGGTTCCCAGCGGTACCGCATAAAGGTGGTCACCAAAGGCTGTCGTGTGATCACCGTCATAGAGCAGAATGCCGATCTTGAAGCGATCGCCAGCCAAGGCTTGAAACCGTTTCAGTCCGGTAAAATCCTTCGAACTTAAGGTCGCCGCCGCCTTCACCTCGATGGCGAAACAGTCACCTATGGCGTTCTCGATGATCACGTCAACCTCCACTTTGTCCTTATCCCGGTAGTGGTAAAAACTCAGTGGTTCGTCCACCCAAACCGCTTGCTTGCGCAATTCGTTATAGACAAAGGTTTCCAGCAATAAGCCAAAATCTCCCGGTTGTTTGAGCAGACGGTCCCGGTTGAGGCCGCGCACGGCGCACATCAGGCCAGTATCGACAGAATGGAGTTTGGGTGTCTTCACCAGCCGTTTGTATTCGTTGGAATGCCAGGCGGGCAATTGTTCCACCAGAAATAATTGTTCCAACAGAGCCATATATTTTTTAATGGTCAGCCGATCCAGCCCCAGTTTGCCCCCCAATTCGGTGAGGTTGACCAGTTTACCAGCGTAAAAGGCCGTGAGTTTGAGCAACTTGCCCATTAAATCCGGATGATCGATGTGGGTCAGATCACGAATATCCCGTTGCACCAGAGTACTCAGGTATTGCTGATACCAGGCCTGGGAGCGTCGTTCACTGACGCGCTGTAGCGGCTCCGGAAAACAACCGGTGACCAATCGGTTCAGGATGTGCTCCCTAACACGGATGGACTGGGTTGAAGGTGCTTGCTGGCTCAACAGCTTGGACAGAAATGTCGGTTGCTGCCCCTGGATCTCACACTCCGAGAGCGTCATCAAGCGCACCGATTCCATCCGGCCCGCCAGAGAGTCGGAGAGCCTCGGCAGTAACAAGGCGTTGGCGGAGCCCGTCAGCAGAAAACGACCGGGCGTGCGTTGTTCATCCACTGCCTGCTTGATGGATACGAAAAGCTCCGGTAGGCGTTGCACTTCGTCCAGGGCAATGCGGGTGGGTGGCAGGTTGCGAATAAAGCCCACCGGATCGGCTTGGGCAATCTCAAACTGGGCCTGGTCATCCAGGGTGATGTAGGTCCATTGTTCGGCCCCCATTTCATCCATCAAGGTCTTCACCAGCGTGGTTTTACCGGCCTGACGGGGCCCCATGATGAAGACAACGGGTGTGTCACTCAGCGCTTCTTTGACCTGGAGTTCAGAATAACGAGGGTACATAAATGGGCTTCCGGCTAAACAGGAGTTGTATTTCGGCTACCTGTTATTCTATTATCGTCCAATCGTTATTACAATGCCGTCCAAATGTGAAAAAAGGCAGTACCCACTGTCGGCATCATAAAAACACAAATAAAAACAACGCTATAGGAGTCGTTGGCGTGACCACAAACCGATGAGGCGCTCATGACAGCCAAAGAGCAGTTTTTGACCAATCAACAACGCTATCAGCCGCTGATATTGCCGCAACGCTTTTCCGACGAGGAAATGGTTCGCGACTGGACCCTGAATCGCCGCGACTGCCAGATGGTTAACAAATACCGGAAACAATACCGTCTGGGCGTTGCCATCCAGCTCTGTGCCATGCGCCTCTACGGCCGCTTTCTGAATCAGCTCAGTGATCTCTCGTCCCGCGTGGTCAGCTACCTCAGCAGCCAGCTCGATTTACCGCCAGCCCTCACTGTGGAAGTGCCCGAACGGGAAGCCACCTTATTGGAAC
>JAKSCP010000066.1 GCA_022360535.1 Pseudomonadales bacterium
CTGACTAAACGTCATGGCGCGAAAGCTATGCAACAATACCAGAAACGCAACGCCGAAGTTCAGGAGCAAACAGCAGACTATGTCAGCGCCACCAACCGTGGAGACAACCGCACGATCTATAAATTTGACCACAATGTGCTTGATGCCTCTGCATTGGAAATGAACGATCACTCCATCGGCATCTCAGGTATCACCCAAGCCGTGAACCTGGACCTTACCAATCCCTACGCCGATATGTGCGATTAGACTCGCGAAGCTATTTCACTTCCGAGCTACTTCACTTCAATAGCGTGCTCTTCAGCGATCTTCTGCTTCCAAATGGCAGGACCTGTTTGATGCACAGACGTGCCGTTGACATCGACGGCCACCGTGACCGGCATCTCTTCCACTGTAAATTCATGGATTGCCTCCATGCCTAAATCCTCAAAGGCAACCACCTCAGCTTTTCTGATGGCCTTGGACACCAGATAGGCGGCGCCTCCAACAGCCATCAGGTAAACAGCAGAATGTTTTTTAATCGCGTCAATCCCAGCTGGGCCCCGTTCTGCTTTACCAATCATGCCCAGTAAACCAGTTTGGGCCAGCAGTGGTTCTGTGAATTTGTCCATGCGGGTAGCGGTGGTAGGCCCGGCAGGCCCAATCACTTCCTCTCGCACCGGATCGACTGGCCCTACGTAGTAAATGAACTTGCCTTTGAGGTCCACCGGCAAGCTCTCTCCCTGCTCTAACATACCCAATAAGCGTTTATGTGCTGCATCTCTGCCAGTCAACATGGAACCAGAAAGCAGGAGGGTTTCTCCGGGTTGCCATTCCGCGATCTCTTCTGCAGTGACGGAGTCCAGATCGACTTTTCTGGCCCGGGGCCCCGCGTCCCAGGTAATCTCGGGCCAATCATCAAGGCTCGGAGGGGGCAGTTCTGCAACACCGCTACCATCCAGGGTGAAATGGGCGTGACGTGTCGCCGCACAATTAGGAATCATGGCAACGGGCAAGGATGCAGCATGAGTTGGGTAGTCGAGGATCTTCACATCCAGAACTGTAGTTAAACCTCCAAGTCCCTGTGCACCTATACCCAATGCGTTAGCTCGATCCATTATTTCAAGGCGAAGCTCTTCCACACGATTGTCCGGCCCGCGCTCTCGCAACTCATGAATATCAATGGGATCCATCAGCGATTCCTTGGCCAGGACTGCAGCTTTTTCGGCAGTACCCCCGACACCGATTCCCAACATACCAGGTGGACACCACCCTGCCCCCATACCAGGCAGCGTCGCTTCTACCCAATCAGCAATGCTGTCGCTGGGATTAAGCATCGCCATCCGCGCCTTGTTTTCAGATCCCCCGCCCTTCGCGGCCAGCTTCACATCGACAGTTGCGCCGGGCACTAATTCCATATGAATAACGGCAGGCGTGTTATCGCCAGTGTTTTTTCTTGCGCCGACCGGATCACTCAGTATGGACGCTCTTAAAACATTGTCGGGCAAGAGATAGGCGCGCCGAACTCCTTCATTCACCATGTCGGTGATAGACATATCACCTTCCCATTGCACATCCATTCCAACCTTGAGAAACACAGTAACGATGCCTGTGTCCTGGCAAATGGGTCGTTTGCCCTCAGCACAAAGTCGGGAATTCAACAGAATCTGCGCCATCGCATCTTTGGCGGCGGCAGATTCTTCTTTCTCATAGGCTTCATGAACCGCTTGAACAAAATCAATCGGGTGGTAATAGGAGATGTACTGCAGCGCATCGGCAACGCTCTGAATAACATCTTCATTGCGAATTAAGGTCATGGCTTGGCGAGTCCTGAATACTAAAACTGGTGTCGCCTATTCTAACACTTGGCGACAGTGATTATCCGTTTGTTCTTACCGTTGAACGATCCGTTCTATTTCAACAGGAAGTCTTTCGCCAGATTAATCTTTTTCGCCAGGTAGTCAGACCCTCCCCGGTCGGGGTGCAGTCGCTGCATTAAGGTGCGGTGAGCGTTACTGATGTCTTTTTCACTGGCCCCCTCCTCCAAGCCAAGTATTTCCAGCGCAAGCTCGCGAGTCATCGTCGACTCATCGACCTCAGCAGTGGTTTTTTCTTGCCCACTTTGGGCTCGCCATTCCTCTTGCGTCCGATCCAGATAGGCTTCAAGCACTTGCAGAGAATCTGAATCGGTAACGCAGATCTCTCGTAACTCAAGCAACTGGGTAAGTGTCAGTTCGCTGAGTTTTTGATTGACAAACGGGCCTTTCAATACCGTTCCATCCATATTCCCGGTGTCGTGTTGCAACTCCATAGCCAGGAACTCGGTGCGAATGGTGGAATTCTGGTTGCTGCTGCGGGGACGTGCCGAAGCAGTCCGACTCTGCAGCATTTGCCAAAAAGGCAACAGACGTAACAAGGTGGGTAAGAACCGTAGCAAAAATGCGCCAGCAGCACCCAGCGGTGCGAGAATAAAATGAATTGGCAGCCTGCCCATCAATATAAGTACGGCGACTACCAACAGCGCTGCCGTGATGGCGAACAAAATTTGTGTCTGTCTGGAATTGAGATTGAATCGGGTTCGAGCGGACTTCACCGCATAGTAGGCCATGACCGGCAGCAGGATCAGTACCAATAATCGAAATATCATAGCGGGTAATACAATCTAGAAATCAATTCAGACTTTCTTCGACATTAGGGCTTTAATTGTTGCTCTAACAATTTTACAGCTTGATTGGATGTCTTGCTAAAGTCTTCCAGCGCCTGTAATCCACCAGCCGCATACACAGCAACCGCCTGCAGAAGTTCTTTAAGCTGCTCCGCACTGGCCGCATCGAACTGTGAGTAGGCACCACCGGAGAGGCGGCAAAGCTCCATAAAGACTTCTCGCGCCAGAGGGTCGCCTCGTTCCTGAAACATAAACAGCGGCACATTCAACAAACCAAGCTTGCCAGCTAGTTGCGCCAGGGTATCGCGACTTTCCTCCATGGCGTCGCCAATAAACACCAATCCCTTTAAGCGGTTCACTTGATGTTCGCTGATGGCATGTCGCAGAACTCTGGCAAGTTGCGTGGCCCCCGCCTCACAGTGGATACGTGTCATTAATCCCAACAAACTATCCCCATCAGACTGCCAATCGCTGGCAAAGAACTCGCCAAAGCCACGAAAGTAACAAAGCTGCAGGTTCAGTCCCCCGAGTGAATGGGCGGAACTGAACATCTCAGCTTGCAGTTGGGTTGCGATATCCCAGGTGGGTTGGCGACTTGCCGTGGCGTCCAGAGCAAAAATCAGTCTCGCTTCACCACCAGTTTTGGGAAGACTTGCCACCTTGTTCAAAAAATTAGCAACGTCTTGTTTGCTGGAGACCAGATCACCACCGGCTTTCTTTTCGGTGGTGGTGTTTTTGGTGGAGGACTTGAAGAGGTCTTTCATGTGCTTAGTGTTTTGACACCGGGCGGTTGATGACCTATA
>JAKSCP010000064.1 GCA_022360535.1 Pseudomonadales bacterium
ATCCGGATATGATTGCGCTGGACAGTCGTTTCCAACGTTATATTCCTTTCAATACGCCGATTCGCCGCCACCATGTAGGCACGCTGTGGGCGGAAGGGCCGGCCTGGAATGGGGTCGGGCGTTATCTGGTATGGAGCGATATTCCCAGTAACCAACAACTGCGCTGGTTAGAGGATGACGACGAAGTCACTATCTTCCGTGATCCGGCGGGAAACAGTAACGGCAATACCTTCGACCATCAGGGACGGCAGCTTTCCTGTGAACACGGTAACCGCCGGGTCGTGCGCTACGAGTACGACGGCACCACTACTGTCATCGCCGACAGTTACGAGGGGCGTCCGTTAAACTCACCCAACGATGTAGTGGTCCATCCCGATGACAGTATCTGGTTCACCGACCCACCCTATGGTATTCGCGGCAATTACGAAGGCAATCGCGCCGAACAGGAACAACCGTTGTCGGTGTACCGGGTTGATGGGTCGACCGGCAACATAGCGCGGGTCACAGATGATATCGATGCTCCCAATGGCCTGTGTTTTTCTCCCGACTATTCGCTGTTGTACGTGGCCAATACTGGAGCTGGCCGCGACATTAAAGTGTGGGATGTGGATGGCGAACGTTTGCGCAATGGACGGGTGTTTGCAGAATTGACCAATCCGGAAAACGGTTCGCGCACTTCCGCCGATGGAATTCGCTGCGATGTGGATGGCAATGTCTGGGCTGGCGCTCGCCCCGGCGTGCAAATCGTCGCCCCCGATGGCGATACCATTGGCGTGATTCGGCTGCCAGAAGTCTGTGCCAATGTGTGTTTTGGCGGTGCCAAACGCAATCGCCTGTTCATGACGGCAAGCCAGTCCCTGTACTCAGTATACGTTGGTGTTCGGGGAGCCGGGATAGCCTGATCCCTGGATACGTCGACCCATTCTGCTGCAGCGATCCTCAGGATTTCATTAGTCTCCGTTAGATGCTCTAATAGCGCCTCGGTTTTTGCGTCACCAATCTCTTGGGTGACGATGGGTCACTCGAATTTGTAGGGGGAACTATGAATCCAATCTCTTTGCGCCAGGCTTTTCCGCTGGTTCTGTTAAAACTGGCGTTGGTTTTCGGTGCGTCAACTGCTTATGCCGATCTCGAACAAGCCAATCTCGATGCAGTCACCGCTGATCTTCAGGCACGCATAGACGCAGGCAAGCTGTCAGGCGCGGTTGTGATGGTCGCGCAGGACGGTGAAGTGCTGCTCAATGAGGCACTGGGCTACAAGAATGTAGAAGACCAGGAGCCAATGCAAACCGATACCATTTTCCGCATTTTTTCCATGACAAAACCAGTCACCGGCACGGCTTTGATGATGCTATGGGATGAAGGCAAGTTCCAGCTTGATGATCCGGTTGAAAAACACTTGCCAGAGCTGGCTGGAATGCAAGTGGTGGTTGCGCAGAATGATGATGGTAGCTGGGAAACCGAGCCTGCCAATCATCCTATGACCGTACGCGAGTTAATGAGTCATACCGGCGGGTTACTCTACACACCTCCATTGTCCCAGGGGCCGGTTGCAGAGGCCTACGCGAAAGCAGGCATCATGGACCTGACAGGGCATACGCTGGCTGAATCCATGCCTGCCTTAAAAGAAATCCCGTTGGGTTATCAGCCTGGCACACAATGGGTCTATAGCATCTCGGTGGACGTGCAAGGCTATATGGTTGAGCGTCTAAGCGGCATGAGCTTTGGCGAATTCCTGCAACAGCGCCTGTTCGGACCACTGGGTATGGAAGACACCGGGTTTTATGTGAAAGCAGAAAATGCCCATCGCCTCTCTCGTCAATATGCACCCAATGATGACGGCACTCTACGCCGCACTGACCATCTGGCCGGCATCGCTGGCGGTTTCGATTTCCTCAGCCCACCTGCTTTCGAATCTGGCGGTGGCGGTTTAACTTCAACTGCGGCCGACTACATGAAGTTCGTGCAAATGCACCTCAACAAAGGCGAACACAACGGTCAGCGTCTGCTGTCCGAAGCAGCTATCGAGTTGATGCGCACTAACCAACTTCCGGAAGGCGTGCCCAACATTGGCATGATTTACCCCGGGAATGTATTCGGCCTGGATTTCGCCATCGTCGAAAACTCTGAAGCCTACCAGGGCGCTTCACAAGGTACGCACTGGTGGTGGGGAATCGCTGGCTCATGGTTCTGGATAGATCCGGTGGAAAACATCGCCTTTATTGGCATGATTCAGAATGATGACATTCTGTATTCAATTCAGACCCACGCTGCGTCCCGAGCCGCGATCTACCAATAAAGTCTGTACCCTCAATAAAGAAGCGCATCCTGAAAACTGTGAACAGGATGCGCTTCTTTAGTTAAAGCAGGCTTATAATCCGTTGCAAAGGGAGACGACCTGCTTTGTCTATTCTGCGATATATCCTCTTTGTTGCTCTGTTTGCAGCGCTGCCAGTAGCCGCTCAGCAAGATGACCTGCTTTGGCGCGATTCTGAGCCGGCACAACAATCGGCAGCCCTCAACGACCTGCTCCCGGTTGTGGTCTCCTATCAGCGCTCTGTCGTGGTTGCTGCTGATACAGTGTCTTCCCTCAATGAAGGCGGTACCGTCAGAGTCGAACTGCTGCCACGGCAATTCCGACAGTTCGAAATACGCAGCTCACGCCAGTACCTAAACGGCGATGTTGGTTATTCTGCGGTTACCATTGATGGCGAACCTTTGGCGCAGCTGTCACTAGTGGTAAACGAGCTCTCTGTACTTGCCTCAATCGACAACGGTCGGAGTCAATTCACACTGCGAGCGATACGCACTTCTACAGCAGAAAACAACTTCAGTGGTTACCTCTATAGCCAGGACAATCTGGGTACTTACGCTCCCATCGACAACGGTGGAGTGATTTCAGCAGTATCTACCAGACCGGATGATGACCTGGAAACTGATGGTTCACCAACGTCTGTACTCGCTATATCTGGCAACGACGTCAGTATTGAACAAACCCTGACTCCCTCGTTCGCCAAAGTTGGAGACCAAGTGGATGTCACCGTAGAGGTCACCAACAACACCGCCAGCACCTTAAGTGGCGAACAACTCACTGTGCTGTTTGCGTTGGAATTTTCCGAACTTATTTCAAGCTCAGCGATTTGCACCACCGGCAACATTGGGCTGAATTTCGGACTGATCTGCGATCTTCCCGACATCGCAGCCAGCGCCAGTACCAGCATCAACTACTCGGTACGGCTTACAGAACAATCCTACCCATTTATTTCAAGCGGTGTTTTTGTCGGTGATGTGTTTGGCACGGAAAACGTACGCGACGATGATTTCGTTTTCGTAATTCAGGACACACTTACCGATAGCGATGGCGATGGCCTGTCAGATTTCAATGAAGCCATAGTTAACACTGATCCCAACAGTGCTGCCTCAACCCTGGCACCGGGGACTGTGAGTGAAATCGACCTGATGTTTCTCTACACACCTAAATTCGTCGAGGACATCGGCAACGTGCAACCAGAGACTAAGATTAATGAGCTGGTTGAAGTAACCAACGCATACTACGCCAATAGTCGGGTGAACGTTGAATTTCGTCCGGTGCTGTATCGGCTTGTCAACTACGACGTAAACAACAATCTCAATACTGCCTTCACAGCAATGCAAGACGCTGTGGGTGAGTTTTCATTCGTGCCTGAGGTCCGTACCGCTGTTGGTGCGGACATCGTGATCCTGATCGATGGCTTATTTTTTTCGGACAGCCTGTGCGGTCTTGGTACCACCCCCGGTATCGGATTCGAGGGTGAGTTTTTTCACCCTACCATCATCGATCCAGAGCTCTATGTCACTTTGTACACAGACGGATTTCCTACTAATGCCTCGGCAGGCTGCGACAACATCACCCTCGCCCACGAACTCGGGCACAATCACGGCCTTGACCATTCCCATCGTGAAGAAGGCGCTGAAGGAACATTTAGTTGGGCGCTTGGCCACGGTGTAGATGGCTCGTTTGCCACTATCATGGCGAATCCAGCGGATTTCCCAGGATCCGACGTGATTGCCTTGTTTTCCAATCCCGAGAGCACCGATTGCAACGGGTTGCCCTGCGGCGTTTCGAGGGATGACGTCGAACAAGGTGCAGATGCTGTATACACACTGAATCACACGAATTTCCAGATCGCTAACCGGCGCCAGTCCAGAATCCTGCCAACAACGAGCATGGCCGGAGGTTCGAATCTCACCATCTATGGTGCGGCTACCATCAACGGTGCCACCGACACCGCGGTATCGAGCATTAGTGAGAGTGATGCGCTGGATGTCAGAGCGACCCTGGGCATACCGCTTATCCATCAGGGAACTATCGGCGAGACCTATGTGGTGATATCAGTTGCCGGTGTCGGTTTGTTCTTTCGAGATGCTGCCGGGGGTTATCAACCCTGGGATGGAGAATTAAGTACACTACAACCCAACGCCGCAGCCCATGCATTGAGCGTAACTGAAGAGTTGATAGCCTTTGAAAACTTCGTACCGGCAGCCTTCGATGTCAGCTCTGCGGAGCTTACGGTATTTTTCGCCTACGCCATTCCCGACACCAGCGTCTTCGTTTACAGTAGTAACGGTATCTCAGTAACTATCCAGCCTTAGCAAGTCGTTTGAGGGACGGGCATGGCAGACGATCCTGCAACAATCGAAGCGCTTCTATTCGATCTCGATGGAGTGCTCTATGTGGGCAGTCAAAAAATTCCTGGGGCCGTAGAGACCCTGGAGTTTTGCCAGGAACAGAATCTCCCTTTCCGTTTCATTACCAATACCTCGACTCGAACCTTGTCAGCTATCGCAGAAAAACTTAACGCCATGGGTATTCCTATCGCGCCTGAGATGATTTTCAGCGCGGTCAGCGCCACCCGTGATTTTCTGTTTCAACAAGGCAGTCCTAGTGTGCATTTACTGGTACGCGACGAAGTGAAACTGGAATTCGCCGAGTTCGAGCAAAATTCACCCGACCCGGATTTTGTTGTCGTAGGTGATATCGGTGCAGCATGGGACTACGAAATGTTGAATGGCGTTTTCAACGAATTGATGAATGGCGCGCAACTCGTTGCCATGCATAGAAACAAGTATTGGCTAACTGATGAAGGACTACAAATGGACATCGGTGCATTTGTCGCTGGATTGGAATATGTGTGCGGCAAGCAGGCAACGATAATCGGAAAACCCAGCTCTCAATTTTTTAGTCTCGCGCTCAACGCGTTAGGGACAGATAGTGATTCCACAGCAATTGTTGGAGATGACATTGAAAATGACATTGCTGGTGGCAATCGTAATGGACTGCAGTCCATCATGGTAAAGACGGGAAAGTACCGCCAAGATGTATTCGACGCTGCCAATACCAATCCCGACTATTTGATTGACTCAATCGCCGACCTCCCCGCGCTGCTCCGAGGTGTGCTGTATCCCACTCTCCGGTTCGCACCTGGTCGACTCCAATTTAGCGTTACAGGTGCTGACACGGTGTTCTCCCATTTTCGGGAAAACTGCGTGGGGTTGATTCCCAGGATTGGGAATCTACTCTTTGTGCGCCGATCACTTTCGAAAAAACTCCCTTAAAATCAGGCAGATGAAATACTGGCATGATGTCTGCTATCTCAGACCTCATGGATATTGTGAAAACCACCCAGGCCAAACCCTTTTATAAAAAGTATTGGTACGTGTTTGTAGCAAGTGCGGCATTTCTGGCGTTCGTGCTGTTCGCTAATCGTTACCGCAACGTGTCCTATATAGTGTTCGCTGATGAATTACTGATGGACACCGTCGTGGCCGGAGATTTGTCGGTAACCGTCAGTGGTTACGGTCAACTGAAATCCCGGGACGTGGTATGGATCGGTGCTGACACCGAAGGCCGAGTCAGCAAGATCCTCGCGAACCCTGGCGATCTTGTGCACCAGGGGGATGTCCTGGTGGAGTTGGCAAACCCACAACTATTGCAGGATTTGAAGGACGCTGAACTCGAATACGCTGCAAAAAAAGCAGACACACTGGCAGAACAGATCGCTGCTGAATCGATTCTCCTGGATTTACAAACCGAAGCGGCCAATGCCGAGCTCGATTATCAAACAGCCAAAATAGATCTCGATGCAAAAACCGAACTTATGTCAAACGGCCTGGAGATCATTTCCAGACTCGATTATGAAAGTACTCAATTGTCGGTGCAGAAATACGAACAACGTTGGGAGATGCAAAAACAACGGGTGACGAAACGAAGAGAGTCAATGCTCGCTAATCGCGATGCAGAGCAGGCTCGACTGCTGCAGGCTGAAAACGAACTGCAGAAAATACGCGATCTGGTAGAGGCTCTGTCCATTAAAGCAGATGTTAACGGTATCGTTCAGGAAATGGACCTTGAACTGGGACAGCGAATTCTGCGGGGTCAGGACATTACGCGAATAGCCCGCCCTGATCGACTTGTTGCTGAGATACAAATCCAGGAGTTACTGGTAAATGATATTGGTATAGGTATGAAGGCTGAGGTTGACACGCGCAGTAACATCATCAGCGGCACCGTGTCACGCATAGATCCCACAGTTGAAGATGGCTCAGTCATGGTTGAAATCGAGTTGCTGGGACAACTACCTCCTGAAGTGCGACCAGAACTGAATGTAGAAGCAGAAATCAGTGTCGCCCATATTCCGGAGACTCTGTATGTCAAGCGACCGGTTTTTGCGAGAGCCTTTGCCCATAATAGTGTCTATAAGCTTAACGAGGATGGGGACATCGCCGACCGAATCTCGGTAGAGTATGGTCAAGCCTCTACCAACCACATAGAGGTGCTTAGCGGCGCGCTCCCTGGTGACGAGTTGATTATTTCTGACTCCAGCGCCTGGTCCACTCACGACAGGGTTTTGATCAGATAAGGACAACATCAGCATGGTTCAGAACACGCTCATAGAATTGCAGGCTATCGAGAAGGTTTACTCCCTGGAAACCATCGAGACTCGAGCCCTGCAAAATATCAATCTACAAATTGCTCAGGGTGAATTCGTTTCTATTGCTGGGCAGTCCGGTTGCGGGAAGTCCACATTGCTCGCGATTATCGGACTACTGGATGTCGCAACCTCAGGAACTTATTTACTGGCCGGGCATGATGCATCGAGTATCGATCGGGATGAGCGTGCAAGATTACGCAACAAGGAAATTGGATTCGTGTTTCAGTCGTTCAATTTAATCAGTGATCTGACAGTTTATGAAAACATCGAGCTGCCTTTAACTTACCGAACCGATCTGCATAGTGAAGAAATAAAGGAAGCAGTACATGAATCGCTGGAGATAGTCGATATGGTCTCCCGCAAAGATCACTTCCCCTCTCAACTCTCAGGTGGTCAGCAACAGCGCGTAGCGGTAGCAAGAGCCATTGGCGGCAAGCCCTCAATGATTCTGGCGGACGAGCCCTGCGGAAATCTGGATTCGAAAAATGCTGAATCGGTGATGCAACTTCTGGAAAGACTGCACGCTGAGGGTACCACTATTTGCATGGTGACCCATGATCCAAAATCTGCATTGCGCGCCGAACGCTATGTTGAACTTTTCGACGGTCAAATCGTGTCCGACGAACTCATCGTCGATCAGACCAGGGAGCGGGTGTTTCAAGCACAGCTAGCGGCATTGGGTGGCCATAAACTGAGTAACAGGCTGTAAGCAGGCCTGAAGCACTAATGATTTACTCCCTATTCAATAAAACAGACTTGAAATACACCTTGCGGCTTCTTGCCAAGAAGCCAGGATTTACCTTGTTGTCTGTTCTTGTACTGGCTGGCGGTTTGGGGCTGAGTATTTTCACATTTACGTTCAGCTATACCATGGCTTACAAACCTGTGGATTTGCCGAATGGCGATTCAATTGTACGAATCTGTGCAGGAACCAGAAATAGCGGATGCCTGCCTATCAAGGCCTTCGAGTTCGCTGCAATTCGTAACGAGATTACCACTCTCGATCGCATAGTTGCTCTTGCTGGCGGGGGAGACGTCTATGTCGAATTTGAAGGAAGAGCTCACAGAGTCATAGCGACCCATACAGAGTGGACTTTATTCGAAGTAGCACAAATCGAACCTATGATGGGGCGAGCATTGTTGCCTGGTGATCAGGAACCGGGTGCCGACCCGGTTACAGTGATTGGGCATGAAATTTGGCAAAGCCTGTTCGACGGTGACGAAAGCATATTGGGAAGCACGATTAATGTACGAGGGATAAATACTCGAGTCGTTGGGATTATGCCCGAAGGTTATAAGTTTCCCTCAACATCGCAACTGTGGCTTCCGATAACCGATTCACTTTTACAACCCATCGAAAACGGGCTAACTACAGTCAACCCAGTCGCAACGATAAGGGAAGGAGAATCCCGGGCAAGCGCCAGCAGTGAGATGAATCGCTTAATGAGTCGTATTCGGCAACTCTATCCAATAGATTCCAACAAGGAGTACAGTTCACAGTTCCAGAGATATCTTGATGGCGTTAGCAGTGGACATGTCACAACTTTACCGCAAAGCCTGATGGGAGGTCTTGAAGGTATAGTGATGACTGGGGTGCTGAATTTGCTGGCTGGTATCGTATTTCTGTTAGCTTGCATCAACGTTGGTACATTACTCCTCGCCCGGGTCAACGACCGTCTCAAAGACATATCTGTAAGAGTCGCGCTGGGTGCTCCCAGAAAACGACTGATGATTCAGACAATGGCTGAGAGCGTCGCCATCGCTGTGCTTGGTGGACTCCTGGCCCTGCTGATGGCAGGCGGAGGCATGGCAATACTTAGTGTGTTCATCTCCTCAGCCTTCGAAGGTGGGGGAAGCGTACCGTTCTGGTACTCGTTCGGTCTTAACGGCTCCACATTACTAGCCGTAATCATTTTTGTCGGTCTGACTCTCCTGCTTACCAGTGCCATTCCCTGCTGGCGTATTGTCAACGGCGATTTCAATGCGGTAATGCGGGACGGAACCCGAGGTGCTTTGGGACTCCGATCTGGACGGCTCAGCAGATCCCTGGTGGTAGTCGCAATTGCGCTAATAAGCCTGCTGCTCTATGTGGGCGTGCTGGCAGGAGGAAGTGCGATAAAAATGAAAGAAATTCTATCTGGGGTCGATGGGGAAAATCTGTTGGGAGCGGCTTTAGCTCTCGATCCCGAACGCTTTCCGGATGACCAGCGTCTGCAATTTTTCAGGTCTCTCAACCAATCACTTTCTCAGGATACCGGCATCTCAAATTCCCTGGTCTATATTCCCAAGGGTTCGGTCAGCGTAAACACGTCAAGCGGACAGAACATTCAAGCAACTTTCACTGCGGTTCTGGGATCTCTGGAAACCTTTGGAGCCACATTACAGGAAGGTCGTCGACTAACAGAAATTGATTCGGTGGGAGATCAGGCGGTAGCAGTTATAAGCCGCTCACTTGCCGATCGGCTATGGCCTGACACCTCGGCCGTGGGTCAGGAATTACTCATCACTTCTTCCGAAAGTGGAAATGCCTTGTCTAAACGAGTAGTGGGTGTACTTGACAACAGGCCCTTGTCCGGACTGTTTTCAGGTCAATTTTCGTTGTCCCCCTCTACCGATGCCGTTTTTCTACCAATCACTCTATCCGATCCGAATTCAGCCTCAGTTCTGGTCAAGTATTCAGGCGAATCAGAAAGAGCAATAGCTGCGGTGAGCCGCGTTCTGCGATCGCTGGATCCGCAATCCGACTACTTCATAAGGAATTGGGAGCAGCAGTTAACAGGTATGTTTATGGCTGCGAATTACGGGATGAGTATCGTCATTGGCTGTGGCTTGTTCGCATTTCTTGTGGCGATTGCTGGGATCTATGGTCTAACGAAAAACTTTGTGGATCTGCACATCCAGGACATCGGAACCCGTCGTGCATTAGGTGCTACAGATCGCAAGATTAGCCAGACTTTTGTTTTAAGGGGAAGCAAACAGTTAGTTACAGGTTTTGTTATTGCGACTGCGATAGGCATTCCGCTTGTCTATGCCATTTTATTGGTCACCGGTTCCAGTCTGGTGGACGGCACCATGTTAGCGATCCTGGCAGCCAGCATCGGCACCCTGTTCACAGTGGTGTTCCTCGCCATTGTCTTTCCTATCCGTGAGATTCTCAAACTCGAACCTAGTGAAGCATTGAGACATCAATGAAGAATCTCTTATTCAGCAAATCTGACTTCAAATACACCTTGCGATTGCTGGCAAAGAAGCCTGGATTCACTCTGCTCTCAGTAATTGTGCTAGCAGGTAGTCTGGGGCTCAGTATCTTCACCTTCACTATGAGCTATACCATGGCTTATAAGCCGCTGCCGCTTAACAATGGTGAATCGATTGTGGAAATCTGTGCTGGGGAGACCATTAACTCATGCCTTGGGTTTAAAGCTTTCGAATTTGCGGAAATGCGACAGGATATAACCAGCCTCGACAATATTGGGGTCTACTCCTCTGAAGATGTCTACATAGAGCGACAAGAGCTAGTCACAGAAGTTTCTGCAGTGTACACCGAATGGACTATGTTTCAACTTTCGGAAACGAACGCACTCATTGGCAGAACCTTGCAACCGTTCGATCATCGGGA
>JAKSCP010000194.1 GCA_022360535.1 Pseudomonadales bacterium
ATATAGTGATCCCCATCGCGGACTGCGGTGGTTTTTAATGAAGCAGCGTCAGAGCCGGCATCGGGTTCAGTAAGGCAGAAGCAGCTTATCCATTCACCGGTTGCGTACTTAGGCAGGTATTTGGCTTTCTGCTCTTCGGTTCCATTGAACACAATGGCGGCCGAACCAATGCCGTTATTAGTGCCCATGATGGAGCGAAAGGCCGGTGAGGTTCGACCCAGCGCGATTGAAACCAGAATTTCCTCTTCCATGGTCAGCCCCAGACCACCATATTCTTCTGGAATAGTGAGACCAAAAAGGCCCAACTCTTTCATCTCAGCCAGGATGTCGTCAGGCAGCTTACCTTCCTCTGCCAGTCGCTCCTCCGCTGGGACTAAACGCTCCCTGACAAAGCGCTCAATTAAGTCCACAAGCTGATTGATGGTTTCAGGATCTCTAATCATTTTCGGGCCTCTTTTGGGGAGCGGCTAAGCTACCATAGACACTGGTTTTATGCGACTTGTAGCCCGATTTGCGGGGGCAGGGGGCTATGCTAGAATGGCCGCCCCTGTGGGTAAGAGGCCATGGTTTGCAAGGAAGACAACGGGCCAGTGTTTACCCCATAGCTATTCAGTTGAATCAACCGCTGCCAGCTTTTAAAGCCTTGCTGCGCGCCTATCGGCAAACAAGCACACGCAAGCTGCGGCTATTTCTGAATTTGTGCCATTAAAGAAAGAGAACGATATGTCCACACCCGCAATCAATGAAGCATTTATTTACGACGGTGGTCGTACTGCTTTCGGCCGCCACAGCGGCGCACTCTCTCCCATCCGGCCAGACGATCTGTTGGCCCACACAATCAAAACCGTAGTAGAACGCAATTCGTTTCCCAAAGAAGCTTATGAAGATGTGATCGCTGGCAACACCAATCAGGCCGGTGAAGATTGCCGCAACGTGGCGCGTTTCGCTTCGTTGATTTCTGGCATGCCAGTAGAGGTGGGAGGCTTGACCGTAAACCGTCTCTGCGCTTCTGGTTTGGCTGCGACTTTAAGCGCGGCCAATTCGGTAAAGATTGGTGAGGGAAATCTGTTTGTTGCTGGCGGTGTGGAATCAATGAGCCGCGCGCCTTTGGTGATGTCAAAAGCCCAAGCTGCCTTCGATCGCGGTCAACAAATTGCGGATACGACTTTAGGCGCTCGATTTACTAATCCCATTTATGGCGACGTGTTCGGTCATGACAGCATGCCGGAGACTGCTGACAATATTGCGGCGGATCTGGATATCTCTCGCGAAGACAGTGACATTTTTGCGGCAGCATCCCAGACAAGATATGAAGCGGCGAGAGCCGATGGTTTTTTCCAGGACGAGATTGTCAGTATCAATGTGCCCCAGGGGCGCAAAAAACCCCCGCTTGCTGTTGATGCTGATGAACATCCGCGTCCACAGAGTACTTTGGAAGTGTTGGGTGGATTGCGAACACTGTTTGCGGACGGAGTAGTAACCGCCGGGAATGCCTCAGGCATCAATGACGGTGCTGCTGCATTAATAGTAGGTAGTCGTGCCATAGGCGAGGAACACGGTGTAAAACCCAGGGCGCGGATTATCGCGGGGGCGGTGGCTGGAGTTGAACCTCGCGTCATGGGTCTGGGGCCAGTGTTTGCCATTCGCAAAGCACTCGCGCGCGCTGGTCTGAGTTTAACGGACATGGACATCATTGAAATCAATGAAGCCTTTGCCACACAAGTTCTGGGTTGTCTGAAGATGTTGGAAGTAGATTTCAATGATTCACGTGTCAATCCTAACGGTGGCGCAATCGCAGTTGGTCATCCACTGGGTGCGTCCGGTGCACGCATTGCGCTGACAGCAACTCGCCAACTGGAGCGTAGCGGAGGTCGCTATGCTGCAATAAGCCTCTGTATTGGCATCGGTCAAGGCCTGGCAGCCATTCTGGAACGGGTCGATTGAGTTAACCCCTAAGTTAACAACCAATAAGCGTGTAATGAATTGATGGAAGGTTGCCGGTAACCGTGCAACCTTTTACATCGCTAGAAAAGGAATCACTATGTCAGACGTCGTAAGCTACGAACTTCAAGGCAACATTGGCGTTATTCGCGTCAACAATCCACCGGTGAATGCACTCTCGCAAGCGGTGAGACAGGGCATCCTGGATGCCATTAATGCAGCGCAAGCTGATGCCTCTGAGGCAGTTGTACTTAGCTGTGAAGGGCGGACATTTATTGCGGGCGCTGACATCACCGAATTCGGCAAACCGCCTCTCGATCCCTGGTTGCCTGAAGTGTTGAGCGCGATAGAAAATTCTTCCAAGCCTGTGGTGGCAGCAATTCACGGCACTGCCCTGGGTGGGGGATTTGAGGTCTCACTGGCCTGTCATTATCGCTGCGCGATTGCTTCCGCCAAAGTTGGTTTGCCGGAAGTAAAACTCGGTCTTTTGCCCGGTGCAGGCGGCACACAAAGAGTACCTCGGGTAGCAGGGGTAAAAGCAGCATTGGATATGATTACCTCAGGGAATCCAGTCTCGGTAGTTAAAGCCAAAGACATGGGTCTGGTGGATGAGATCATCGAAGGGGACGATTTGCTCGC
>JAKSCP010000063.1 GCA_022360535.1 Pseudomonadales bacterium
TGTCAGAAAACATCAATGGAAACAGAACTCGCCTGATCAGAGGCAAAGACAGAGCTCATTATGAGAAAGACAGCGTCTACTCAGTTCTGGATGCCGGTTTTCTCTGTCATGTTGGGTATGTTGTAGATAGCGAGCCCCGGGTGTTGCCGACTGCCTATGTTCGTGTTGGTGACGCAATCTATTTGCACGGTCATCTTAAGAATCAAATGATGAATGCATTGCTGGACGGGCAAACGGCGAGCCTGTGTGTTACCCATCTCGATGGCCTGGTACTTGCCCGATCAGGCTTTCATCATTCGGTGAACTATCGCTCTGTCACCCTATTCGGCAAGGCGGAAAAAGTGGCTGACGAAGATAAAGAAGCGCTGCTCGACAAACTGGTTAATCATCTGGTGCCTAATCGCGCGCCTGAACTGCGCAAGCACACGCCACAAGAACTAAACGCGACCCTGGTGCTGAGAATTCCTATCGACGAAGCCGCAGCCAAAATCCGGACCGGACCGCCGATAGATGCCGAGAAAGACTACGATACAGATATCTGGGCAGGTGTTATCAATGTGCAAACTGTGATGTCCGACATCAATAATTGCCCCCGACTGGACCAATCCATCGAAACTCCCGAACATGTGGAGGAATTAGTAAAGAAGAGAGTTTTATTCGGTTAGACCGGTCGGTGGAGCTGCCCTTCATTGATTCGGTTCGCTCGAAAAAATACTGGTGGTCAGGCAACCATCAAACTTCACACTTATGCACGACCGAGCAACGGCAATGAGCCAATGAGCAGTCAGTTCTTGGCGATTGCTGGTAAGAGAGTGAAAGATCTGCGTTCAGGAGTAAGCTCTACTTCCTGCACCAGCTTTTTCACTTTGCGCTTTGCCGCTATTTCCAGCTTCTGCTCGTCCGATGTGGAGCCAAACAAATCAGTCGTAAACACTAATTCACCTTGTGACTCACTCACATCGAATTTACCCATCACCACCACCTGGGAAACGTTCTCCCGAACTGAGTCATGATCCAGCTCCGGAGATAACATTAATCCCAGTAGTTCATAGGAAGTCAGGTCATCATTCAGGTTTATCCGGCCACGAACTTTCTCAACAATCATTGCGCGCTGGGTGTTGAACTCCACCATTGAGATGGCGTTATCTCCATCATCATCAGTAAGCGAAAAGGCTGACGTTGGCAATGACAACACCATG
The DNA here is from genome assembly GCA_022360535.1 of Pseudomonadales bacterium. GTDB lineage: Bacteria > Pseudomonadota > Gammaproteobacteria > Pseudomonadales > Pseudohongiellaceae > UBA9145. The sequence goes on from JAKSCP010000063.1 coordinate 1,200, forward strand.
AAGACGCCATCATCGACAAAATTAAGCGTGCCATGTTGAGCGACCATGAAATGGGCACTGGTCAGTGGCGCAAACGTTAAACTTACCAACACTGTCGCTACTGTGGTTAGTATTTTTCTGGAAACAGTTTTCATAATCATAACCTCGACCAAAACAACGATCACATCGGAGGTGGTCCCATGGGGGAGCCACTGGTATCCACTGCACCAGTCACACAGCGTTGCAGGAAAGGAAAAGTATCCGTGGCAAAGTAGTGATAGATTCCATTCGGAAATTCCGGGGTGACGCCAAAGCGGCCATTGCATTCGTCCAAATCACCGGACCCAGCCACGTACTCATAGTCCTGTCGAAATGTTCCCAAGGGATAGACTTCAACCGATGGACGAGAGTCACTGACTTCCGTGACGAATTGATAGCTGCTCGTCATCGCGCGAATTTCTGAGTTGGCATTGTTGGGATCGCTGTAACCGTAGCGTGCATAGATAGGAAATCCATCCGCAGCCCAGGCAATTAATGTCATGGTCGAGCTATTGCCACCGCGTTTAGCGATGAATCCTTCCGGCATACCGTGGTAATGATAGGCGCCCGTGGGCTGCACATGCGCGTTGTTTTCATCAGTACCAAAATCGAAACTGGTTTGATTAAGCGCTTCCAGATTCCAGCTGCCCACGTTGCCATTGAGACTGCAATTTTCTCCTGAATCATCACAGGTACCGCCAGTACTGGCATCGATCTTTACACCATTGAGCACATAGCCTATTACTCCAGCAGGTCCACCCAGCTCCGTAACAGTTCCCGTTTCCATCGGTTCCAGTGTCATACTGGCAGATACAGTTTGTTCCGAGATCTCGCTGGGATTGCCTGAATTAGGGAATTGGCCGACTTCATGATCAGGAATGCCGTTTGCATTAAGTTGACGCTCACCATCGGAGCAGGTCCAACTGGAGGTGCTGGTAATTGTCAGAGAATCCTGTGAATTCGGCGTGCTGTCGTTATAGTCGCAAAGCACATTGTCAGTGGAAGCGAAAATCTGCTCCGCCGTTTCAATCAATCTGAAGACGGCTTCACTTTCGAAGTAGTCCAACTGCACGCGGTAAGACTCGGTACCCACTCGCACCGAGGGAATAGTGAGTACATTGCCTGCGAACAGCGCAGCATTTGCTGGCGCTTCCGTGCCTGTTTCATGCTCGCTGGCAGGGCCCAGTACAAATTCGATCGTATCGCCGTCCTGGGAAAGAATGAGTTCAACTTGATAGAGATTGTCCCCAAACTGTACATAAGGAATCGATAGTGTATTGTCTTCAAAAACTGCGCTTGCGTGCGCACTGGATGAAATCGCTGCACAGACAGCGATCACGCTGAGCAGCGAATGCCTGGCGATAGTCATAAGTCCCCCTAATTGATTTCACCTTATGATGGTGAGTTATTGCGGAATTCCTTTTATGGCTATACGTAGCCAGCGGCAAAACCCTTCTCTCTGGCAGCTTTCATCAACTCTGACTAGACCAGGGGTTTTCAGGCTACTCTATGAATCTACTTTCCTCTTCATTATTATCAAACGCCTTAGTAGTCGGCTAATCCAGGTCGGTTTCATTTGAGGCGCTTTACATGCTAAAAGTCAAATTCTCACTACTCTTCACCACCCTGCTCTTCACGCTGAATCCTGGCTTTGCAGACGAGATTAAGCCGGGCGTGTATCGGACGCCGGACGCCCGATTTGAGAATCTGCCAGGCTATGACTTTGCCCCCAATTACCAATACATTGAGGGCTACCGAATTCACTACGTCGACGAAGGGCCGGCGGATGGCCCGGTGGTGCTGTTGTTGCACGGCGAACCCAGTTGGTCCTATCTCTACCGCAAGATGATTCCTGTGTTTGTGGATGCCGGTTATCGCGCGATCGCACCGGATTTGCTGGGCTTCGGCAAATCAGACAAACCAGCTGATCGTGACGACTACAGCTATGCAGGGCAGATCAATGTCATTGCTCAACTCATCACTCAGATGGGACTCACTGACATCTCTGCCTTCTTTCAGGATTGGGGTGGTTTGATTGGATTAAGAGTGGTGGCAGAGAATCCAGACCTGTTCAAACAGGTGGCGATAGGCAACACCACCTTGCCGGCTGGGCCAGGGGAAGACGGAATAATCATCGGGCAGGAATTCGATTCTATTAACGCTGATGTGAGACTGGAGGAAGGGGACGGCTTTCCCGAATGGCTACGCTACAGCCAACAAGTGCCTGAACTGAATGCCAGCTTTTTGCTACAGTGGGGAACGGTAAGCAATCTGCCATCGAACGTTATTGATGCCTACGACGCACCCTTCCCTGATAGTCGCTACAAATCTGGTATTCGTGTAATGCCCACTCTGGTACAAAGTCAGAATGCCACTAACAGGGAAGCGTGGGGTGTACTTGGCAGTTGGGAAAAACCATTCCTAACCACGTTTTCTGACAGCGATCCAATATTGGGCCAGGCCTACCCACCGTTCCAGCAGAATGTGCCCGGGGCGGAGGATCAACCCCACACAACCATCACGGCGGCGGGGCATTTCCTACAGGAAGATAAGGGCGAAGAGTTAGCTGCCTATCTGGTGAATTGGTTCTCAGGCAACTAACTCAGAACATACTGGTAATTGTCAAACGGGCATTTAGTGGTCTGCCTACAGTCGCCTGGTGTGTGCTGTGGGAACTCGGGAAATACAACTCATCAGTCGCATTCTCGATATTGAGTTGAATACGCAAATCCTCAGAGAGGTCATAGTAAGCCGCCGCGTCCACCCGGGTGTAGCTCGGTAGCAACGCTGTGTTGCTATTGTTGATATAGCTATCATCCTGGTGCGTCACACCAAGACCGAGCCCAAGTCTCGGTGAGATTTGGTAAGTGTTCCACAACGAAAACATGTTTTCCGGCAGCTCCCGTGGTCGCAATCCGGTCGGTCCTGAGCGATCGACTTGTTCGCCATCAAGATTGCTGTAACCCGCAGAAACATACCAATTGTCGGTTACCTGCCCCTGTAGCTGAGCCTCAAATCCAGTTATTTCTGAATCAATGACATCAAGAGTTTCCGGATTATTGTCTGCAACCTGCGGCGAGCTTTGCTCAATCTCGAAGACCGCTGCAGTGAAGCTAAATCCCGGTCTGAAATCCCATTTGATGCCCGCTTCCTGGTTGGTAAAGGTGTTCGGATCCAGCTGGTTGTTGCTGCCGTTTATGTTCGCAAACTGCTCGCCGCTGCGAGGAAGAAAGGTTTCACTATAACTTGCATAGAGCGAAACATTTTCGATTGGCTTATACACAAGACCTGCCCGCGGTGTGACTTCATTATCTGTACGGTTACGTCTTTCGTTGGCAACGACATTGAATACATCGATATCGAAGCTGTCATAACGCGCGCCGATAATCACGTCAAACTTTTCTGAAATTTCAATTTCGTCTTGTACGTAAAAGGAACGAACGTCGATCCCTACCCGTGTGTCATCATTGAGGTCAGCCAGGTAGTCATTGCTGGTTTGTTCGCCCAAAGCATTCACACCGACACCACCGTTAAGTACCAGAGGGCGTGTGATGGCGAAGGTCTCGTTGTCGTCAACCGTTGTGTTCCAGAACGAGTTGTACCGATCCTGATCGGAGGAGGTATCGATATACTCGCCTCCGGCAATGATAGTGTGATTAACACCGCCACCTTCCACTTCCCAAATGAAGTTACCGGAGAGAATCAAATTGTCACGTACAGTAGTGTCGATATAACCATCGAGAGTCACTTCGAAAGGAGAGTTCGCCTGATCATAGGCTGATGGGTAAAAGTTCTGATAAAGCTTGTCGTAGTCTCCATAGAACGCGCTGAAATTGCCTTTCAGATTTGCCGTAAACTCATGCTGCAAAGCCGCCCGGAACAAATGAGCCTGCAGTTCATTGGAATTCAGATCGGGATCGCCGAAAACGATTTCTTCAAAGGCTTCTACAGGGCGCCCGTCACTGCCAGTTGGAATTCCGCGATCGATGAAGCGCTCATGATCAACATATTCGTAAGACAAATCTAAAGTAGTCGCCGACCCTAACTGCAATCTCCCAGTGGGGTTTATCCCAAACCGTTCGCCATCGTAGAAGTCCCGATGGTTTTCCAGGCCTTCATAAAAGGCATTAATTCGAAAAGCCGAGTTGTCGCCAGTGTCAAAATTGCTATCGACTTGAATCGAATGCTCACCAAACGAATTGATTCCTGCCTGATAGTTGGTGAAGTTGTCGCCAATGACCCCCTTCTTGGTAACCCGATTAAGAATGCCACCAGTACCGCCACGGCCAAAAAGTAGCGCGTTAGGGCCACGTAAAATTTCTACCTGCTCAAGATTGTATAAAGGGCGATAGTACTGCACGTCGTCGCGGGCGCCGTCGATGAAGAAATCTGCTGTAGAACGTACACCTCGAAA
>JAKSCP010000065.1 GCA_022360535.1 Pseudomonadales bacterium
CCCTGATACAACCCTGCCTGGGCGCACGCTTGTATGAAGATGATCATGGCAGCATCCTGTTTGGCGCACCTCCTGAAGTCCTCAAGGGGCTGCTATTACATGGAGTCAGCCGCTTTGACACCGTGGTCTTGCCTGATGTCCGGGAAAAAGGCGGCTCCCTTACCAATGCGCTGGAATTCCCTCTCTATTTCTTCCTATTTGTTGCCAAAGGCCTGGAAGAAGGCCGAAAACTGAATCTGGTTGGCCATCGCGACGCCATCAGTCAGACCCTCAGGCTACTGCGCATTACCCTGTTGGGCCCAACTCGCGAAGAACTGCAGAATTGGCGCACCGAAAAGCCCTTAATCGATGAGTGGACAGCAGCCAGCGAAGAACTCGCGCTAAAAGACAAGTACGGGGAAATCATCCCGGTCCAGGATTTCTTTAATCTGCATCCCTTTGAAGATGGCGCAGCACAAATAGGCCAACAGCAGATTACCCGCCTCGATACAGACCATTTTGAAATCAAAGTAAACGGAGCCATCACCCAGATCGATTTACGCGAAGACTCCCAACTTGCACCTCCCTACCAGGTCCAGCCGGATTATGTGCCCGGGGGCCTGACCAAGATGGGTATCGAAGTGCTCGGCGGCGCTTCAGGATTTACCCCGTCAGAACCATGCACCGGACTGGCGCTTTGCTACAACGGCGAATACATACTCATCGACTGCATTCCGTTTCTCGATGAACACCTGTTTGCTCGCGGCATCTCCAAAAATCAGATTGCCGCCGTATTCCTGACCCATTTACATGATGATCATTCGTCCTTGTTTCCGTTGATGCTGATGCCGCAACGGGTAGATCTGATCACAACCCGAGAAATCTTCGAAATGGCGATGGATAAACTGGCCTGTGGAATCGGATGGCGGCCTGAGATCGTCAGAGAGCATTTTCGGTTAGTTGAAGTACGCCCAGGTCAACGCTTCAACTATTTTGGACTGACTATAGAACCCCATGTCACTGTACACAGTATTCCGACCATCGGCGCAAAGCTCTCTACCGTACAACGTGGCATTGCACGGGCTGTCTGCGTTGTCGGCGACAATCACACCATGACGGCTGTCAGCGAGATGACCGAGCGAGGTCTAGTACGGCAGAGTACAACCGACAATTTAGAAAGACTGTACACACAACGCTTCTCGTTGCTGGTTGCTGACGGCGGAGCTGGCGCGATCCATGGCGACCCCGCCGATGCACTTACCTCGGCATCTGACCGAGTCGTTTTCGTTCACGTTGAACAATTAACCAACGAATTCAACACCACATTCTCGCTGGCAAACTCCGGCAAACGCTACACCATCCTGGAAGGCGACCCCGCAATTTACACATCACAGATTAACCATTATCTGACTGTGTGGTTAGGCCGCCCCTTTCCTAATCGCTGGATGCGAAGTCTGTTAGCGGAAGAAGAAATTCGCCGTTACAACTCAGGCGACGTGATCCTGGTTCAAGACGCCTCCACTCGCGGTTATGTATATCTCATTCTTACTGGCTATTGCGACGTAGTCCGACACGACGGCAAGGAGTTACATCACGAAGCCAGTCTGCAGGCAGGTGATATTTTAGGTGAAATGGCAGTTATTACCGGCACAGGCACTCGCAATGCCAGCGTGGTGGCAACAACGCCAGTGACCCTGTGCGTGTTTTCCGAAGAGACCTTTAAATCATTCATTGTTGCTGAGGGGTTCCAGGAAAAGCTGCTTACCCAGTGGGCCATGCGTCCGGCCATCGCCAAGCAGGAACAGTTTCAAGATCTCAGCTCAATCGTCCTGGAAAAACTTAGCCGCGTAGGCGAAGTGAAAAGTCTGGGGCCTGGGGACAGCCTGGAACTCACCGATGATTTCTGGTGCCTGCTGGCGGAAGGTGAAGCCACCCTCAATGGCGATTCCATGTTCTATGACGAAGACTACGGTGCACGCCCCTTTGCACCCAACAACACCGGCCCTATAACGACAAAGGAAGGCTGCAGACTATTGCTGTTCAATAGTAAGCGTTTGGAAAAACTCCGCCTGGAAACGCCGCAACTGAACTACCGCTTGCGTAAGATGCGCGAAGACAGCCCAAACCAATTGGTAGACTGGCGCCTGGGCGTAGTCGACATTCAGTAATCGTTAGCCTGGCCTGCATTGGCCGCACTTCCTGCGCAACCTGGTCACAAGCTGATGAGCGCACACATTCCAGACTTTCAAATTCTCGCGCTCAACGATGCTGAGCAATCGGAAAATCGAATACACAGCGACGATATTGCTCAGCGTTATGGTTTTCATGGCGCGCTGGTGAGCGGCGTCAATGTGTTTGGGTATCTCACTCAGCCCCTGGTCAGAAGCTATGGGGAATCCTGGCTGCAACAGGGCATCCTGGATGTGATTTTTCTCAAGCCTGCCTATCACGACGAACTGATTACTGTTACCACGGACAACCTTGGACAGGAATCCAGTCAGCGTAGCCATCTTACTCACGCGACCAACGAAGAAGGCACCCTATTGGCCCGACTGGAATCCTGGTTACCCAATCACCTGCCTCCGATTCAGCAGCAAGCCAACATGGAAAGCGGGCTGGCCGCTATCGACAGGCAAGAAATCAGTTGGGAAGCGATTCATCTCAATGAACCTGCCCCCTATTACCTGTGGCAACCTAGTGAAGTCGACAATGGAGAGCGCGTAACTGCGCAACGGGACCAATCAGCCATCTATGCAGGAAACGAGGCCTACATTCATCCTTACTATTTGTTGGATGCCTGCAATAAAGCACTTATGCGGATGTTCTATTTGCCCGCCTGGATTCACACCGGGAGTAAACTGATCCTTCGCAAAGGACTACGGGTCGGCCAGGACATCGAGGTGCGCACCCTACCCATTGAAAAATGGGAACGCAAAGGTCATCAATTCATCAAGCTCTACATTGCCATGTGGGAAGCTGGTGATGTCGCCCTTGAGGTAGAACACACTGCGATTTTTAAGTTAGCTGAGGCTTAAGCTGCAGGCGCTCTCTTCACCAGCATCTTTTGTTCACCCTCCAAGACCAGATCCCCATGTTGATTGTGCACTGTGCTGCGCAGAATAATGACCCCGGTGGTGTTACCCGGTTGCATATCGACTATTTCTAAAGCCGGATAAACAGTATCTCCACAGTAAACAGGCTTGAGGAACTTACTGCTTTGTTCCAGCAAGGCAATCAGGCTGTCTTCGAGAATATGCGGCAACATACCTGCTCCAGGAGAAGTCTGTATCGCCACCTGAAAGCCGTGCGCCAGCAAATGGGGATGACCTCGGCGTCGGCAATACTCGATGTCGTAGTGAATAGGATGATTGTCGAGACTGGCCATTTGGTAAGCGGCAAAACTGCCATCACCAAGCGTACGTGACGGAATAACAAAGCGTTGCCCTACTTTTAAATCATCGAAGTAAGTGGACTCATGGAGGACATGTTTTTCAGGATCGAAGGGGTGTTCAACATCTGCCATTGGAACTTCCTGGGGTGCTTTGTCACAAGCCGTTGTTCTTTCTGATTATGATCTTAAGTGTTACCCTCAAGGCAAACGTTTTTCAAGATAAATCCTCGATATGAACTGGATTGACACCACTGCTTCCACAAAAGTGCGCATCATTGCGTTGCTGTTCTTAGCTTCTCTGGTTGCGATCGTCACACAGACTTACCGCGCGGACGAAACCGACGAGTTAGCCGCTCGTATTCTTTCCATGCGAGAGCAAGCCCGTGTCGAAGACGAGTTATTGAAAGATCGCCTCGATAAAGTTGTACCGGAAGTGATGCGCCGCGCTGGGGTGGATGCCTGGGTTTTGATCGCCAGGGAATACAACGAAGATCCTGTTTTAAAAACCATGTTGCCGGCAACCTGGCTTAATGCCCGTCGTCGTACCGTGCTTATTTTTATCGATCACGGTCCTGAGCGTGGAGTTGAACGCATGGCCGTTGCACGCTACCCCGTCGCTGATTTGTTTCCTGGCGCATGGAATCCTGAACAACAACCGGATCAGTATGCCCGCATTGCACAAATCCTTTCTGAGTTTAACCCTCGCACTATTGCACTTAATTTTTCTGACACTTACGGCTTGGCAGATGGTCTCACCTTCTCAGAACAAAGAGATTTTATGGCGGCACTCCCTGTCTCATTGCAGCAACGTATTGTCTCGGCAGAACAGGTCGCTGTAGGCTGGCTCGAAACTCGCACTGAATTGGAGATTGAGCACTACCGCGACGTGATGAGCATTGCCCATGGCATTATTCGCGAAGGTTTTTCTTCCGAAGTCGTTGAAGCTGGTGTTACCACAACTGAAGACCTGGAGTGGTGGTTTCGACAACGAATTAACGACCTGGGACTGAGCGCCTGGTTTCATACCAGCATCGAAACAGAGCGCTCCGACCGATCCATTGCCGACATCGAGAGCCAAAACCTGGATCCCAATGTCTTATACAAAGGTGACCACGTGCATATCGATATGGGCATCAGCTATTTGAATCTGCAAACTGACACACAACAAAACGCCTACATTCTCCGCGATGACGAGGACGATGTGCCAGAAGATCTAAAGTACGCTTTGCAAAAAGGTAACGAGCTGCAGGATATACTCACCAGCAATTTTGCAGTAGGTAGAACCGGCAACGAAATCTTGAGACTAAGCCGTGAGCAGGCAATGGAACGCGGCATTGGACCCATCATCTATACCCATCCGATTGGTCTGCATGGCCACGCCGCAGGGACTACCATCGGTATGTGGGACAAACAGGAAGGAGTACCCGGCACTGGCGACTATCCTATGCACGCCAACACAGCCTACTCTATCGAGCTGACCGCCCTGGTTGAAATTCCCAATTGGAGCTCAGAGCCGATGGCCATGAAGCTGGAAGAAGATGGGTTTTATGATGGCTACGATTTCGAGTATATTGCCCCCAGACAAGAGCAATATCATGTGATCCGGCCCTAGATAAAGCGTGATAATCTTCAAAAATACTGACACCAGTCACAGAATTCACGGCGACCCTGACCAATAATCAGAATTGTCAAACAGGACGGCAAAACTGCCCGATCGCCCACAAAGATAAAGACAATAAAATAAATAGATGAAAGAGCGATGCGTCGCTCAGCAAAAAGGACACTAACATGCCTCTCGACATAACTTTCACACTGAGTGACCGAGACCTGGAACGATTTAAGACTATCGTCGGTAAGGCAAAGACAACAGCGTCAGAGAATCAAAGTCAGGCAGAAATTGAAAAAGCTGCCTACAAGATAGTCGACGTCGCCATGAATTCTGACTTACCAGACTTTATTGCCGACCGTTTACTGCAACTTAAGGTTTTGCTGGAAATGATGCGCGACGACGAATGGGGCATGAACGATGAAGACAAATCTCGAATCATCAGCGCCATGTCCTATTTTGCCGACCCTATCGATTTGATTCCAGACCACATTCCAGGAATCGGTTTCCTCGATGATGCCATGTTTGTGGAAATTGTAATTCGGGAACTTGGTGCTGAAATTGAAGCCTATAATGAGTTCGTTGATTTTCGCATGGCAGAAGAAAAACGTTTGACGGACGAAGGTAAAGACCCCAACGATGATCGCGGTAGTTGGCTAACACCAAAGCGTGATGAGTTACACGCTCGTATTCAGGATGCCCGTGGCAGCGGTGACGGCGACGACTTCCTGTTTCATATACTCTAAATTCTAACTCTCCAAAAACCATAACGCATTCTTGGTGGTAATCAAGCATGAGCATTCGCCTATACGATCCAAAAAAAGACTTCGACGCTGTCCGCAGATTGTGGGAGGAAATAGCGTGGATTGACCGCGACGATAAAGACGACGCGGCAAGTCTCAAAGTCTTTCTGGACAGTTCTCACAATCTGGTGGCGGAACTCAATGGCGAGGCGGAGTGTCTGGTGGCCAATTGTCCTGGCACCATTAGACACCTGAACACCGATGTCAGTATGACAGTCATCTCCGCCGTTACCACTAGCCTGATTGCCAGAAAACAGGGCTTCGCCAGCCGAGTCACCGCCAAATCCATCGCCGATGGCGCCGCTGCTGGCATGGCCACGGCAGCACTTGGTATGTTTGAACAGGGTTACTACACGCGCCTGGGTTTTGGCAATGGCTCTTATGAGCATGTGGTTCGATTTAATCCTGCCAATCTCAATGTCACCGCCGAATGCGGTGTACCCGTGCGCTTAACGGAAGATGATGCTGCCGACATGCACGCTGCATTAATGAATCGCTGGCGTGGTCACGGCAGCGTCCAGGTGCTACCGGTCGGACATTGGCAGGCAGAGCTCGGGTGGACTGATGATCCGGTGGGTTTGGGTTTTCGCAACGATGAAGGAGAACTGACACACTTCTTCTGGGGCAGCAATAAAGGTGAAAACGGGCCGCTGCGGGTTGCCGGAATGGCTTATCGTAATCGCGAACAGTTGCTGGAATTGATGTCTCTCATCAAGAGCTTGGGCAATCAACTCCTATTGGTTCGACTTACCGAAACTCAACATTTACAAATGCAGGATCTTATTGATCTACCTTTTCGTTCTCAAAACAAATCCGAAGGAGGTAAGTACGCCGAATCAATTCGCAGCGAAGCCTGGTGGCAATTGCGCATCAACAATTTAGCAACTTGTATCGCAGCTACTCACTTGCCCGCTCGCCCCGCACTATCATTCAACGCCACGGTGGAAGATCCTATCATTCGTTATCTGGATAAGGATGAGCCATGGCAAGGCATAGGAGGTGAATATACAATTCACCTCGGAGAAGAAAGCGAATTGAAAGCCGGTCACACGGCCGGACTGCCTCTATTGTCAGCCTCTGCCAGCGGCATAAGCCGTCTGTGGCTGGGAGCTGCCTCTGCAAATCGTTTGGCAACCAGTGGTGAAATCACTGCCGAACAATCCTTGCTGGAGCAGTTGGAACAAACTCTGGCCTTACCCACACCGCGTACTGGCTGGGAGTTCTGATTCGCCAGGTTTATTGCAGGATCGTTTGCAATAACCCCTCCCGATCAGTTTCCTCGCCACGGAAATAGACAGCATGAATGTCTCGGGTATTGCGAATACTGTCCAATGGATTGCTATTCAAGATGAGCAAATCAGCCCGATAGCCAGGAGCTATTCTGCCACGGTCATTCAAGCCCAGATGTTTTGCCGCATTGCCTGTTGCGGCAACTATTGCCTCCATGGGCGGAACGCCTAATCGGACATAGATTTCCAGTTCCCTATGCCCAGTGTAACCAAACGGATGATCGGGAACCGCGCCTGCATCGGTACCCAGGACTAAATCTGCATTGGCCATGCGCAGTCTTGCCAAGCCTGCTCTCAACTCTGCTTCGTAGCCAACTTGCCGTTGTACAACAACTTTGCGCAAAGGAGATTCACCCAACCGTCGACTGCTTTCTTCGGTTAGAAAGGGCCCGAGGAACGGATCAGTCGCAATAGCTTCACGGCGTAGCTCGGCCAATCCTAAATTGGGAACGATAAACGCGCCCGCTTCCGCGACTTGCTCGGCTGTTGCTTGCGTGAATTCCTCACCAATACGTCCATGCAGAAAACCGTGAACGCCAGCGGATAGTAAATCAGACATGTCCGTAGCGAACTGTTGATGGACGAAAACTTTTATATCCTGTTGCTGCGCCGCAGCCGAGACAGCCCGATAGAGCTGGGGCGACAGCTTAGTCTGACTACCACCTCGATCATCAACCCAGATCTTGATGAAGTCGATACCTTTCTCCGCCACCGCCTGCACTTGCAGGCGTGCCTGTTCCGGCAAACTTAATCCACGCAGGATGGTCATTCCCAGGGATTGTTCCAGTCGACTGGTGTGCACAAGAAATTGATTATTAGGTCCTTCATCAGGTGGAGCCATTCCAGCAGCAAACAGAAAATCAGCAGCGACAGCTGTTCCGTTTCGCAGCTCCTGTTGTAAGGCTAATGCAAGATCATCCGGATCACTCCCAGCGGAGAACACTGCGCCAAAACCGTAGTAAAGATACTGTTGCAGGTTTTTGATCAGGTTGTCTCTACTGTAGTATTCCGCTCCCCAACCATCGATGCTCTGATAGCCAAGATGCGCGTGTGCATCAATCAAGGTCGGCAATAGCGTCTTTCCAGAGAGATCGACAACACGATCGGCAACACTGTCCTGACCAATGCTGAGTATTTCGCTGCCGCGAATCAGCACATTGGTGTTCTGAATCTCCGTGCCATCGCCAACAATGACATGGGCATTGGTGAACAGAACTGATTCGGTAGTGGCGGGCCTCTCCTGACCCGCCAGTTCGGCACAGAAAAAGCTCAACCCGAACACTAAGAAACTTCCGAAACCGTTAAGCCAGGTTCGAAAAGATAATGCAGTGATTTGGGTTGCAGGAAATAAAGCCATTTTTCATCTCTTTGCCAAAGCATTGAGTATTCGGGGAGTCTAGCAGAGCTCGTAATCGGTACACAGGCCATGACAGACGCCGAATTGGGGTCTCATTTTCTCCATGGTGCTGGTAATCTAGGACTACTTGAGAAAAATCCGGAAACTATGCTGCAAGATTCAATACCAACCCTGCTTTCAGAACAAGAATCGCTAGCGCTCGCCAATAATACAAACACAGCGGAATTGGCTGCTCAGGCGCGTACACTGTGCGATCAACAGCACGGTAAACTGGTGACTTATTCTCGAAAAGTGTTCATCCCACTCACCAAACTGTGCCGGGATGTTTGCCACTATTGCACCTTCGCGCAGACCCCGCGACATATCGACTCTCCTTATATGTCTATGGACGACGTGCTGGAGCTTTGCACCTCGGGAGCTGCAGCAGGCTGCCAGGAAGCCTTGTTTACGCTGGGAGAAAAACCGGAATTACGTTATCGGGCAGCCCGGGAAGCACTCGCCGAGCTGGGTTACAGCAGTACACTCGAGTATGTCGCAGCCGTCGCCGAGCGCGTGCTTAATGAAACTGGCATGCTGCCCCACATCAACGCCGGCAACATGGATACCACTGAAATCAGATTCCTGCGCAAGATCAGCGCCTCCATGGGCATTATGTTGGAATCGGTCTCACCCCGATTGTGCGAAAAAGGCATGCCGCATTACGGCTCTCCGGACAAAGATCCAGCCGTGCGACTGGAGACACTCGCCCTGGCTGGCCGCGAGAAAGTGCCCTTTACCACGGGCATACTGATTGGAATCGGCGAGACTCGCCTGGAACGCATTGAATCCTTACTTGCGATCAGAAAACTGCACAAACAATACGGTCATATTCAAGAAATCATCGTGCAAAATTTTCGTGCCAAACCAAATACAAAGATGGCACAAGCCCCGGAGCCGGATTTAGAAGATTTGCTGTGGACATTAGCTGTCGCACGCTTGATTTTCGGCCCCACCATGAACATTCAGGCACCACCCAACTTGAGCCCCGGTGTATTACCGCAGTTAGTCAACGCAGGTATCAACGATTGGGGTGGTGTATCGCCACTAACTCCAGATCATGTGAATCCGGAAGCACCCTGGCCTCATCTGGAAAATCTGGCCGCTGAAACCGAAGCCGCCGGTAAATTTCTGGAACAAAGACTAACGATTTATCCCGAGTACGTAAGAAGCGCAGAAAACTGGTTAGATCCGGCAGTCCTGCCCGCTGTATTGAAGCACAGCGACAGTGATGGCATGGCAAAGAGGGATACCTGGACCCCGGGAGCGCAAGGCGAAACCCCGACCCTCGAATCCAAACTCTTACGAAGAGCAGACCCTGTTCCCTCAGACAATATTAAACAGATTGTAGCGAAGTGCCTTGCCCAAAAAACACTGACATCTGAAGATGTCACCGCACTGTTTCAATCCCGCGGTGACGACTTTTCCTATGTTGCCCAACAAGCTAACGCACTGCGCGAATCTGTGAATGGCGATACGGTGAGTTACGTTGTTAATCGCAACATCAACTACACCAATGTCTGCTACTTCAAATGCCAGTTCTGCGCTTTCTCAAAAGGTAAATTGAGCGAAAACCTGCGCGGCAGGCCCTACGATATTTCTGCCGAGGAGATTGCCCGTCGCTGCACCGAGGCCTGGGAACGGGGAGCGACAGAAGTTTGTATGCAAGGTGGGATCCATCCGGATTACACCGGTGAGACTTATCTCGATATTGTAAGAACAGTTAAGCACGCAACTCCTGAACTCCATGTGCACGCCTTTTCACCTTTGGAAGTATGGCAAGGTGCAGAGACCCTCAGTATTTCTCTCGAAGAGTTTCTACAACAGTTACGTGACGCTGGTCTTGGCACCCTGCCCGGCACCGCTGCAGAAATTTTGCACGATGATGTACGGCAATTGATCTGCCCGGATAAACTCAATACCAAGCAGTGGCTTCAGGTTATGGAGGCAGCACACGCCGTCGGTTTTAATACCACCGCCACTATCATGTTCGGCCATGTGGATCGGCCTGAGCATTGGGCCGCACATTTGCTGGCTATTCGTGAGTTACAAGAGCGAAGTGGTGGTTTCACCGAATTCGTACCCCTGCCTTACGTGCACATGGAAGCGCCGATGTACTTAAAGGGCAAGTCGCGGCGAGGCCCAAGCTACCGCGAGGCAATTCTGATGCACGCCGTACCGCGCCTGGTATTCAATGGCTGCATTGACAATATTCAGACTTCCTGGGTGAAGATGGGAGAAACTGGCGCTCTGCAGGCATTGAATGCTGGAGCAAATGACCTGGGCGGCACTCTCATGAATGAGAGTATTACCCGTGCCGCCGGCTCGGAACATGGCCAGGAATGGCATCCCGCTGCTATCGAAGAGCAAATCCTGCGCTGGGAGCGAACGCCCCGGATGCGCAGTACCCTCTATAAAGATGCTCCACCCACCCAGCAAGAGCGAGCCATGGCAGCCGTGGATCTGATCCCGGTTGAAAACCTTGACGCCAGCAAGCTCCAGCGCAGTAAACGCCTCCCGGACCTGGCTAACGTCAGCTAGAACGCAGGATTCTTGCTTAGAGCCATCATCCAAGATGATATGGCCAGCGTTGGTAATGGGGTACAATCTCGCGCCATCGAGATTCCCGGGCCCTGCCGCCCCCATTAGCAAGGAATAAGCAACACTTCATGAAACTATGTATTACCGGCGCCAACAGCAGTGTTGGCCAGAATTTACTGAGCCACTTAATCCAGCAAAGCGACGTCCAGATCACCGCCGGTGTCAGATCAGAGCGCGCCTTCGGAGACTTGCCGCAGGCTGACAACATCACTCCCACAACCATCTCCTATGACGATGATTCGAGCCTGCAAGCTGCAATGCAAGGCGCGAACTGTGTCATCCACCTTGCCGGCATCTTGATAGAAACCAAACACTCAAACTATGCCAGCGCCAACGTGGCGGCCACTGCTGCCGTCGTCAATGCGGCCAAGGCACAGGGCGTTGAGCATATTATTTTCATTAGCGTAATCGGGGCTAGTCCGCAGGCAAGAAATGCCTATTTCAGATCGAAAGGCTCGGCGGAAGACATTGTGACTGCCTCGGGTATAGCCAGCACAGTTTTGAGAACACCGATTCTTCTGGGGCCAGGCACAGCAGGTGCCAGTTCTTTGCTCGGTGCCGCCAAGGGTCCCACAACCAAAGTGTTAGGGGGCGGACTTTACACTATGCGACCACTGGATACCGATGACCTGAGTGCGGCCCTGGTTAAGCTCAGCTTGGCTAACGCCAGCGGGACCAGAACGTTGGAGCTGGTAGGACCAGAACCCATCAAGTACTGTGATTTGATTAAGCGCACAGCCAAGCTGATGGGATCTGAAGTTGAAGTGGGTGTGGTTCCTGTCTGGGTTGCCAAGCTGGGATCGGCAATTACCAGCACACTCAAGGGTGGCGGTATTACACCCACTGTTATTGATGTCATCACCAGCGACGAAACGGTGGCACGCAATGCAGATCAAGAACTGGGCATTGAACTTACCTCAATTGATGGCACACTGAACAAAATACTCGAAAGCGAATAAGAATATGACGGAATCCACTGACACCGAGAACACTGCTGAAACAGAATCAGGCGAAGAGACTGCCGCACCAAAGAAACAGGGGCTATTAGGCCGAGTGGTATTTTTAGGCATTACTGCTGCCTGCTTCGTTTATCTCTACTTCCGACTCAACGGAGCCGCTTCCCGCGAGGGGCTGGGCCTTGGCGCTTACATGACCCAGGTATTCGCCAATGTAGAGTGGATTCCTTGGCTGGTCCTGATGATGGGCTATTCTCTGTTCTACTTTCTTATCGATACGCTGGTAGTAACAAGGGCTCTCAATTGGCTGCTGGCAGACATCAAGTACAAAGATATTCTGCCTATTCGCGCTTGTGCCTACATCATCTCCATTTTCAATGAGCAGATTGGCAAATGCTCCATGGCGTACTATTTGAACAAGCGGGACCAGATTCCTGGCTGGGAAGTAGGTTCGGTGTTGCTGTTCATTATGTTCTGCGAAATCTTCTACC
>JAKSCP010000244.1 GCA_022360535.1 Pseudomonadales bacterium
AGGCGTATCGTGAGCACCTTGTCGCCAGATTGCGAGGAGAGGTCGATAGCGACATGTTGAACGATCAGGGATCCCGGAACTGGTTGAGGCTGTTCAGGGATGCCTTTGGCGACGAGCATGATGATGCGCAAAGCCTGATTACGCTGGTAAATGTGCAGCGCGCCATGGCCGCGTATATGAAGTCGATGATCTTTATCGACTCGCCCTGGAAGCAGTATGTTGATGGCGATAGCGCTGCAATATCGATCGCGGCAAAGCGCGGAGCAAAGCTCTTTTATGGCAGCAAGGAACAGGGTGGCCTGGGATGTTCCCATTGTCATAGCGGTGATTTTTTCACAAATGAAAAATTCTATAACACCGGCTTTCCTCAAATCGGAAGAGGGTTTATGCGCGCCGAGAGAGACGATATCGGCCGCTGGAACAGTACTCGAAAGGAAGAAGATAAATACGCATTCCGGGTTCCGACACTGCTGAATATTTCCCAGTCCATGCCGTATGGCCATGCTGGAACATTTGATACCCTCGAAGCGTTGCTTCGCTATCACTCAAATCCGGTGTCTGGTCTGGACGCGTTCGATTTCTCACTCAAGCAGTTGTCTCAATATGCTGAGACAGGTGGTTATGAATATGCTGAGTCCCATACTCGAACCGTTCAGGCTGCGTCCAGTTTTAAAATGGCAGAATCGCTTCTTCCAGGGCGTGACCTTGGTGAACAGGAAGTGTCGGATCTTAAGGCCTTTCTGCTCACCCTGACTGACCGCTGTATCATGGAAGCCGATTGTCGAAGCCAGTGGGTACCGGTCCTGGAAGAAGACCCGGATGGCAATCTGTTGGTCGTCGATGTTAATCCTGAACCCGAGGCGTCAATTCCCGGACAGGCGGGGAGAGCAGAAGGGGAGCCGCCCACCAATCCGGGTGATTACCCGAAAACTTTCGCATTAACTTACAAGGCGCCGGGTTTGACGACATTTGCGGATATCGAAGGTTGTACATCGCAGCCGTCGGAAAGCGCAAAAAATACTGGTGCAACGGTCTTTCACTCTGCGGCCGTTTCCTCCGGTCTGCACTCCGCAGAAGGGGAGCCCAAAGCGAAACATGGTTTCGATGCACAGACCTGGGATCTGGAAGATTTTCTGACCATCGAGCCGACCATGATTGCTGGCGGTGTCAGCTCTACCTACCTGGATGGTGATTGCTGGCTGGATCTGGCCTATGCCGGTGGGGATGAATCAGGAATGGTCTTCTATCGAAACAAGGGCAGCCAGTCGGGGTTCGAGGCGAAGGCACTTCTTGAGGATGATCCTGGTGGAAAGTTTACCGGTGTCGCCTTTGCCGACCTTAACGGTGACTACCGCCGGGAAATGCTGTTCGGCAATCTCAAGCAGAAAGTTCTGCCGATTTATTCAAGTGGCGATTCGGGAACGTTCTATCGGGCAGGTGCGCTTTCATTGAGCCGGCATACCTATGGTATTTCCTTTGCAGATACCAACCATGATGGCTATCCAGAAATCTTTCTGGCGCACTGGTCGCCGGGTAATGTCCTGACTGCACCAGTATTCTGGAAGAATAACAGCGGGGTTGAGCTGGAACACCATGATCAGGCCTCGGGTCTGTTTGATGGGTCGCTTTCCCAAGTCTGGAATTTCTCTCCCCAATTTGCCGATATCGACAGCGACGGGCAGATGGATTTGTTGCTTGCGTCGGATTTCGGGACCAGTGTTGTGATGCAAGGACACCCCGAGGGCCACTTTACCAATATCACTGATCGAAACATTATCAGTGACGAAAATGGTATGGGGGCGGCGCTTGGCGATTATGACAATGATGGCGACCTGGACTGGTTTGTCACTTCCATCTTTGACCCCAGTGGCGAAGCGGAGTCGAGCTGGGGGGTTACGGGTAACCGACTCTATCGCAATACCAGTTCGGGCGAGGGTATTTCCCTTGAAGACGTGACCGACGCGAGTGGCGTGGCTGACGGAAACTGGGGTTGGGCTGCCTGCTTTGCCGACTTCAACAATGATGGGTTCCTGGATATTTTCCATGTGAATGGCTTCGGGAATATTCCCGAAAGTGCGGCCCAGAGCGAGGAAGGGGAAAAAATGCGGAACCGCTATTTGGGGATCGCAAAGGAGTACCATAAGTCGCACCCCCGTCTTTTCATCAATCAGGGCAATGGCACTTTCAGGGAAGAAGCTCGGGAATGGGATTTGTTGCCCAGCGATGGCCGGGGGATAACCTGTCTGGACTACGATCGTGATGGTGATATGGATATCGCCCTGGTTGATCATTCCAGGGGATTGCAATTCTTCAGTAATCAGACCGGATATGGAGAGGGCAAACGCTTTCTTTCCGTCCGTCTGGTCGGCAAGGCGCCTAATACAGAGGCGCTTGGCGCGAAAGTACAGGTGCGGGCTGATCTGGGTGAGAGCGCCGGGCTTCAGACCCAGACGCGGTTCAGCCTGGCGAACACAAATTTCAACGGCCAGAACCCACCCGATCTCCACTTTGGTCTGGCCGATGCCGCTGTTGCCGACATGACCGTTGACTGGCCGGATGGTGAAAAATGGGTTTGTGAGGGGGTGAGCCCCAACCAGTTTTTCATACTGGACCAGCGACGGATTCCGGCGATGTGCCAATCCGGTACGAAACAACGGATAGAGGCCATGGGACAGGGTTAAAGAGTGCGGTATGAGCGTCGAAAACAGGGGTTGAGGGTGTGATGGGAGACGTTCTTCCTTTCAAGAAGCCGTTACCGAAAAAGTCCGGAAAGGGCATGTGTCAGCATGGTTTTCACAAGTGGAAAGTATGGAATGAGAAGCAGTTTGATGTGAGACAAGGGCGGCTGGTCACGGTTTACCGGTGTGAGCGCTGCGGCAAACAGAAAGTCAAAGCGCATTAGCTGCGCTCGTCCCCCCCTATTACCGGCTGGCTGCCGCTAATCTTCCCAAATCACCACTTTAGCGAGACGGGAACATTTTGTTGGTGTTTGGGTGAATTTTCGTACGATAATCGTGGGTCATAATACTGAGACATAGTGCACATTTTGCACATCAAGAAGAATAACGACGGATCTGTTATGACTCACGGAATACTCTGCCTGGCTCGCCGCTACAGGGTTCTGTTACTTGTCTGGCTCATCATCCATGTGGCGGCATGCGGTGGCGGTGGCTCCTCAGGCGGCTCGGGTTCTGGCTCCGGGTCTACGCCTCCCGGCGACCCGCAACCCTCGGAACCGACCCTGGATGAATGGCTTAGAGCGGCCATTGTTGAACAAGGCCTTACTGGGGATCCGGCTACGCCGCGTCAGCTAACCCAGGTGACACCTGACCAGGATTCTCTGGTCAAACTGGGCCAGCTACTGTTTTTCTCCCACACCCTGTCCGGCGACCTGTCGGTATCCTGTGCAACGTGTCATCAGCCTGATTTGGGTGGGGGAGACGCTCTCTCGATCGGCATTGGGGTTGCTCCCACCGATCCGGCCACGGTTGGCCCCGCCCGCCGGCTTAACGTCAGCAAGGATCTCGATCCTGCAGCAGACGGTATGCCAAATATGCACCGCAACAGTCAGACCGTTTTCAACAGTGCGCTGTTTGACCGCAGCATGACATTTGATGGGCGTGTATTTGTTCTGGAATCGCAGACCATTCCCGGAGGACGAGGTCAATCCATCAGGACCCCTGAAAGCGGTAATTTGACGGACGGCTCGGAGGCGGATGGTTTACTGGAAGTCTTCTCGAAGTTCCCGCTTACCAACCACAACGAAATGCGCGGTTACCTTTTTAGTGCCTTGTCCCAGGAGGGATACCGTGAGCATCTTGTTGCCCGATTACGTGGAGAGGTAGATGTCTCTCTCCTGTCGGCGCAGGCCGGTGATAACTGGCTTCAGTTGTTCAGAAGCGCGTTTGATGCACCTTCTGCCAATGCAGCGGACATTATTACCCTTGCCAATCTGCAGCGTGCTCTTGCGGCCTACATGAAATCCATGATCTTCATTGAATCTCCATGGAAGCGCTATGTTGAGGGTAATGAAGCGGCGATTTCTGTCACTGCCAAACAGGGGGCTAGATTGTTCTTTGCTTCATCGCAAGAGGGCGGATTGGGCTGTGTTTCCTGTCACAGCGGCGATTTCTTCACCAATGAGAAATTTTATAACGTTGGCTTTCCTCAAATAGGCCGGGGCTTCATGCGGGCAGAGAGAGATGATATTGGCCGCTGGAACAGCACTCGCAGGGAAGAAGACCGTTACGCATTCCGGGTTCCCAGTCTGTTGAATATCGGGGTCAGTATGCCCTACGGGCATGCTGGTACCTTTGATTCTCTTGACGAGTTGTTGCGCTATCACGCCAATCCCAGATCCGGGCTGGCCAATTATGACTTTTCTCTCCAGCAGCTCTCACAGTTTGTGGGTCTGCCTGGATATGATTATGCCCTTGGGCACAGCCAATCAGTGCAAAGTGCCTCAAGCTTCTCGATTGGGGAAGCTTTGCTCCCCGGTCGGGACCTGTCCCAGCAAGAAGTGACTCGACTGTCGTCATTTTTACAGACATTGACAGATGATTGCGTAAAGAACCCTGTGTGCAGGAGCCAGTGGACCCCGGATATGGCTGAGGATCCTGACGGGAATCTGTTAGTGGTCAATGTGAATCCGACGGTGACCGACGAAGGCCCCACTGATCCTGATCCCAACGAGGGTGACCCTCCTACGGATCCATCCGATTACCCTAAAACCGTCGCGTTGGAGTTTACCTCCTCTGCAAGGGCCACTTTTGCGGAGCTTGGGGATTGCGATGCGACGCCTTCTCTGCTGTCGCTCAATACCGGAATTCCTTCGTTCGTGTCTTCGGGTTTGCTTGCCGGGCTTTACTGGGCGCCGGGTGTGCCCAAACATCCCCACGGTTATGCAGCGCAAACCTGGGATCTGGAGAATCTGCTGACTCTCGAGCCTACCATGATTGCGGGAGGGGTCAGTGCGGCTTACCTTGATGATGATTGCTGGCTTGATCTGGCTTATTCCGGTGGCGATTTGTCAGGGATGGTCTTTTACCGAAACAGGGGGCAGCAATTGGGTTTTGATGCCCAGGATATGCTTGATGACGACCCGGGTGGGCAGTTCACAGGTATCGCTTTCGCTGATCTCAATGGGGACTACCGGCGGGAGATGCTGTTCGGAAATCTCAAGCAGAAAAATTTGCCGATATATTCCAGCAATGACAGCGGCAGTTATTATCAGGTAGCGGCACTGTCCCTGAGTCGCCATACCTATGGAATGTCGTTTGCTGATACTAACCATGATGGCTACCCCGAGCTGTTTCTTGCCCACTGGTTACCGGGAAATGTACTCACTGCTCCTGTGTTCTGGAGAAATAATGCCGGGGTTGAAATCGAGCACTTTGATCAGGAATCCGGGTTGTATGATGGTGCAATCTCCCAGGCATGGAATTTCTCACCACAATTTGCCGATGTAGATAGTGATGGCGAGACTGATCTGTTGCTGGCTTCGGATTTTGGTACCAGTGTGGTTATGCAAGGTGAAGCCGGAGGCACGTTTACCAATATCACTGATCGCAATACGATCTCTGACGAAAATGGTATGGGTTCAGCGCTTGGCGATTATGACAATGACGGTGATCTGGACTGGTTTGTGACGTCTATTTTCGATCCGAACGGTGAGGCTGAGGCCAATTGGGGTGTCACCGGAAACCGTCTATACCGTAATGAAAGCAGCCCTGCCGGCATTGCCTTTGCCAATGTGACAGAAAACGCCGGCATCGCTGATGGTAGTTGGGGGTGGGGTGCCTGTTTTGCGGACTTCAATAATGATGGGTTCCTGGATATTTTCCATGTTAACGGCTTCGGGAGCATCCCTGCGGATGCCGTGACCTCGGAGAAAGCACAGGACCTCAGGACGCGTTATCAGGAAATAGCCCAGGAATATTTCGGCGCGCTTCCCCGCCTCTTCATCAATCAGGGCGACGGCACCTTTGTGGATCAAGCCCCACAGTGGGGCTTGCTACTGCCCAGTGATGGCCGAGGCATCACCTGCTTCGATTATGATCGGGATGGCGATATCGATGTGGCACTTCTGGACCATTCCAAGGGATTGCAATTCTTCAGTAATCAGACCGGTCACGGTATCAGTAAACGATTCCTGTCCGTTCGGCTGGTTGGAGAGGCCCCCAATACTGAAGCCCTCGGAGCCAAAGTGCAGGTGTCGGCGAATGTCGGTGGTGAGTTCGGTATGCAAACCCAGACCCGTTTCGCCATGGCCAATACCAACTTCAATGGCCAGAATCCGCCAGATATGCATTTTGGCGTGGGCTCGGCCATGAGTGCGGACCTGACTGTCAGCTGGCCCAGTGGTGAGCGCTGGGCGTGTGATGATATGAACACCAACCGCTTTTGGATCTTCGACCAGCGTAGCCGGCCGGCAAGCTGCACGGTTGTGCCTTAAAGCAGCTGCGAGCTACGAGCTTCCAGCTTCGAGTAAAAGATAAGCCCAATGCTTTTCACTCGTAGTTGGCAGCTCGCAGCTCGACCCTGTTCTTCAATCCAACACCATGATTGCCTGTCCCGCATTGATTTGCTGGCCCTCCTGGCGTGCAATGGCCACAACCTTTCCGGAAGCGGGGGCGTAGATTTCGATTTCCATCTTCATGGATTCCAGTACGGCCACCACGTCGC